>NZ_JBMLRC010000097.1:0-1114 GCF_049241225.1 Emticicia sp. | reverse complement strand
CAAAAACCATGGAGAGATGAGGTCTTCAAATATATGGTCGGAATTATTAAAGAGAAGAACCAAAAGGCTATCATTGTGAATGGAGTTGCCGACCATGTTCATGTTTTTGTCGGTTTAAAGCCTTCTATGAGTATCTCGGACTTGATACGTGACATCAAAAATAATTCTTCAAAATTTATTAATGAGCAAAAGTTTGTGAAAGGTAAGTTTTCTTGGCAAGAGGGATATGGTGCTTTTTCGTATGCTCATTCACAGATTGATAATGTCTATCAATACATACTAAGGCAAGAAGAACACCACAAGAAAAAGACCTTTAAAGAAGAATACCTTGATTTCCTTCAGAAATTTGAGATTGAATATAACGAAAAATATCTATTTGAATGGCTGGATTAAATCCGAATTCCAAACTGTAACTTCTGATTATGAAACCAAACTCCCCCGCACATAGTTACCAATAAAACCTCTAATCAATCTAAACAATGCGAATATTATTTACAGGTGGCTCGGGCAAAGCAGGAAAACACGTGATTCCGTACTTACTCGAACAAGGCCACCAAGTGCTAAACGTTGACCTCACGCCTCTGAAACACCCAGGAGTAGATAACTTACTTGCCGATATTACTGACTCAGGACAAATGTTTAATGCCATGAGTTCGTACACGGGCTTGCACGAACTCGAAGCGGGCAATGGCGTACCGAAGTTTGATGCAGTGGTACATTTTGCGGCTGTCCCTCGAATCTTAATCAAACCCGATAACGAAACTTTTCGAGTAAATACCGTTGGCACTTATAATGTAATTGAGGCGGCCGTAAAGCTGGGTATCAAAAAAATCATCATTGCATCATCAGAAACAACATACGGAATCTGTTTTGCGGATGGAATAACCGACCCAAAAGTATTGCCACTCGAAGAAGATTACGACGTTGACCCAATGGATAGTTACGGTTTATCGAAGGTTGTAAACGAAAAAACGGCTCGTGCTTTCCAACTGCGTTCTGGCTACGATATTTACGCCCTTCGTATCGGCAATGTGATTGAACCGCACGAATACGCCGAGCTTTTTCCGCATTATTTCAAAAATCCAGAAGTTCGTCGTCGAAATGCTTTTTGTTA
>NZ_JBMLRC010000096.1:0-4422 GCF_049241225.1 Emticicia sp. | reverse complement strand
CCGCTCCTTCAAACTCCATGATGGTTTGTTGGGCGAGTCTGAATGATTGCTCGGGGCTTTTGCGAGTTGCGTAGATTACCTGTAAGGCCTTTGTCCAATCGTCCATGATGGCTCTTAAAACTGATTGAAATTCGGGTACAACTCCTACTGTTTCGAGGGTTGTGTTTCCTACTAAACAGCCTCCTTCCTTCTCCAAAAGTAGTTTCCCCATCTTTTTCAAGAGTTTTTCCATTCGTTCTTCGGGCGTGAGGCTTGCATCTTCGGCAATCGGAAAAACCTTATTAGTCAGGTAAGTATGAATCGAAACAAGCAAATCTTTCATTAACATTTCCTTACTCGGAAAATGATAATACAGACTTCCCTTGAGCAAACCACTGGCTTCGGCAATATCCTGCATCGAAGTATTATGGTAGCCCTTCACTCGAAAAACATCCGATGATTTTAGCAATATTTCTTCTTTGGTAATTTTCTGAACTGGCATTTTCAGTCGATAGCTCACGGACAACAGTCCGTAGTTTATTTTATTTAGGCTCAAATGTAAAAACTATTTTTTATTTACCAAACGATTGGTAGAATAAAATTTTTAACTTCAGCTTTTCATGGCATCTTTCACCAAATCACGAATCATTCCACCAGCGATTGAGTTTTGATGTAGGTTGTCGGGCGTAAGTTGAAAGCCGTGTTTAGCCGAAATTTCGTCCCAGCTTTTTCCTAACAAATAATAACTGATTACTGAAAAATTGAGAAGTTTGTAGGTATCTTCAAAAGTATGTTTCAATGGTTGCGGATTTTTCTGCAAAAATTCCTTTTGTTTTTCTCTGACTGGTAAATAAATGAGTTGTTCATCGGTGGCGAGTTGCTGCACAAATTCGCTGTATTTATCGGCTTTCTGGTTGGCCTCGTGGGCTAAATCTTCACCCATGACTGGCAAAGACATTACTGCAATTTTTGCCTGAGTCTTTGCTTTTAACTGGCGGATAATTTCAATATAATTCTTCTTAAAATCTTCAAAATTAGGAGAAGTATCTTTACTTATTCTTCCTAAATCTTGGTAACGTTTTTCCATTATCTTACCCATAGTGGCATTGACATCATTCGTACCAATCAGAATCGTGATAAAATTGGGCTTGCAGGCAACCACATCATCAATTCGACGGAGCAAAGTATATGTCAAATCGGAGTTTATTCCTGCGTTAAAAATCTGATAGTCAGTTAGCTGAGAACTTAAATCATTTACCCAATTATAGCTCACATTGCCGTGCGTATTGCTATCGCCAAAACACACCAATACTTTTTTAGAAGCATCAATCTGTTGCCTATTTTTGGCGTTTGGATAATTTTCTGGAATATGTTTCGATACTTTTTGATATAACCAAGCGTAGAGAAACCCAAGAATTGAGACGATACAAAGAATTATAATGAGAAAAGACATTTTGTAGGGTAGGTTTTGTTGAGATTTATGTAAAGTTAGCAAATTGTTTGGTGTTAAAAAGTGTTAAATAAACCATAATTTTGATTTTATGGCGTTAATTTCGTGAGATAATTAAAATAGTCCACAGTCGATGGTCAACAGTCGACAGCATTTGAAAATGATAAAGCAAGAAATAATTATCTTGAAATCTTAAAAATCGCTTTAATCCTGTCATGAATTTTCGTAATATCATCGTTGTCATGTTGCTTGCTCTGTTGGGTCTGATGGCCTTTCAGTGGTATTGGATTGAAAACGCGATTGCCGTAAAAAAAGAACAATTCGACCGTGATGTGAACGATGCCATGCTGGCTACTGTCAAAAAAATCGAAAAGCAAGAGGTTATTTTCTTGGCAAATCAGCAAATGAAAGCCCAAGAGCAACAAAAGTTGCTGGCCATTACTCAGAAAAAAATTCTAAAGAAACGAAAGCCTCGACCTGCGGTGCAAGAAAATCATTCTGCAACCGAAGAGATGGTTGTAAATGTAGAAAATCCTGAAAAGGAAAACCACAAAGTGGTACTTTTTCCACAAGGCATGAATAATCATACGATTACGATTGCTCCGTCGGATATTTTTTGGGCAGAACCAGCCTTCGAGATTCCCGAGCGACAAATGGGCTTGATAAAAGATATGCTCGAAGAGCAAAATCTTGCTTGGGAAGAACTCACGCAACCTACTCGCTCATTGCTCATGCGTCAGCGTAGTGTAGAAGATTTAATTGGCGAAATAAACCGCCAAGTAATTCAACTCAATCGGGGTAAACGTAACCGAGAACAAAAAAACTTTCGAGTAAATATCGAAAACCAGCAGGGAATTGTTACGTACAAATATTATTATGACAATACCCAAGCAGGAGATTCACTAAAGTTTACCGCAAAAACATTTAATAAAGTAGATAGACCCATCGAAATTAAGAAAAAAAGCCAAGAAAAAGATTTCGACACCAACTTTGAACGTACCCAAAATAAAGCCGAACTCGTAAAAAACGTTTTGACTGATGTGATTCACGGAAGTCGAGATATTTATGAGCGTCTCGACCGCCAAACACTTGATACTTTACTCAAAAAAGAACTCCGAAGCAGAGGTATTTCGATTCCGTATCAGTATGGTGTGAAAAATAGTTCAAACATGATTTTCTCGTCGTTTGCGGTCAATTATACGCCCGAATTGCTCAAAAAAGCCTATAAAGTGCTACTTTTTCCGAATGATTTACAGCCACAAAATCATTTTCTGTATGTCTATTTTCCTGATACACAGGGTTTTATCTTGCGTAATATGTGGTCGGTTTTTTTGAGTTCGATACTTTTGTTTTTGGCAGTTGGAGGCGTGTTTTATAGCTCGATAAGTACAATGTTGAAGCAAAAGAAATTGGCCGATATTAAGAATGATTTCATCAATAACATGACGCACGAGTTCAAGACACCAATCTCGACGATTTCGTTGGCGGTGGAAGTAATGAAAGACAGCGACGTGAAAAAAGATAGTGGTAAAATGAACCGTTATCTGAATATCATTCAAGATGAGAATCGCCGACTGGGTACGCAAGTGGAGAAAGTGTTGCAAATGGCTTTACTCGATAAAGGTGAAGTGAAACTAAGACTCGATAGTGTTGATATTCATGAAACTATCGAGCAGGTGCTGACAAATTTAAGTGTGCAAATCGAGCAGAAAAACGGCATCGTCAACCTCGAACTCGAAGCCGATAATTCAGAAATCGTAGCCGATGAAGTACATTTGACTAATATTATCTATAATTTGCTCGATAACGCCAATAAATATTCGCCCGAAAATCCAGAAATAACGATTCGCACCGAAAATGTGGGTAATTTATTGAAAATCAGCATTTCTGATAAAGGAATCGGCATGACAAAAGACCAAGTGGCTCGCATTTTTGAACGCTTTTACAGAGTTCCGACTGGAAATTTACACGATGTAAAAGGCTTCGGGCTGGGGCTTAGTTATGTCAAGAAAATGGTAGAACTGCACAACGGACAAATATTTGTGGAAAGTAAGCTGGGCGAAGGTAGTAAGTTTGAAATTATATTTACAACCCCTACCCCTCCCCGATAAGCAGGGGTGTTAAGTTCTCGAAAAAAGCTCCCCTCTCCAATCGGAGAGGGGCTGGGGGTGAGGTCAAAAGGCATCAAAATGTGGTAAAATTGTTGCGTTTTAACCCCACCCTAAATCCCTCCCCGATGGGGAGGGATTTTAAAAATAGAGAACTTAACACCCCTGCTCCCCGATAAGGAGGGGAGTAAAACAAAACTCCTCCCAATCGGGGAGGCTGGGAAGGGTGAAACAATTAAAAAATATGGCAAAAATCCTTTTAACCGAAGACGACCCAAATTTGGGAATGTTGCTTCAAGAATACCTCCAAGCCAAAGGTTTTATGACCGATTTGGCTAAAAATGGCGAAGAAGGACTCAAGTTTTTCTTGGAGCGTGGTGGCTACGATATGTGTATCTTAGATGTGATGATGCCGAAAAAAGATGGTTTTTCGTTAGCCAAAGAAATCAGAATGAAAGACAAGGATATTCCTGTGATATTCCTGACTGCCAAATCAATGAAAGAAGATACGATTCAAGGCTTTAAGGTGGGGGCCGATGATTATATCACGAAGCCATTTAGCATGGAAGAATTATTGATGCGAATGAAGGCAATTTTACGCAGAATCAACAAACAAGAGCCTGATACCCAAGTAAATAACTTTAAGATTGGTGCTTATGAGTTTGATGCCCAAACCAATAGTTTGAGTTTCAATAATTCACAGAATAAACTCACAACCAAGGAATCGGAGTTATTGAAATTGCTTTGTCAGAACAGAAACCAATCGGTGAGCCGAAGTTTTGCCTTAAAACTCATTTGGGGCGATGATAGCTATTTCAATGCACGAAGCATGGATGTTTATATTACGAAACTAAGAAAACACCTCAAAGAAGACCCTTCGCTACA
>NZ_JBMLRC010000095.1:28085-31421 GCF_049241225.1 Emticicia sp. | reverse complement strand
GGTTTGATTACGGTTTCGAGGTATTCGTTCCAAACAACTTTGTCTTGTACGGGGTCTTTTACAATTGCACCTACCAGTCCTGCGGCTAAATCTTGTGAATTTAAGCGTCCATCGCCAAAGTGAGCGGCCAATGCCAAACCACTGTTTACTACCGAAATCGCTTCGGCGGTACTCATGGTGCTGGTTGGAGTTTTGATTTTGGTTTTTCCATCGGCCGTTATACCTGCACGTAATTCTCTGAAAATTGTTACGATTCGCTGAATTTCTCGCAAAGCTGGTGCTTCGGCAGGTAAATCAAGTGCTTTTTGCAGGCTCGATACACGAGTTTGTACAATCGAAATTTCTTCTTCCATCGAATCTGGAACTGGCAAAATAACTGTATTAAAACGGCGTTTCAATGCTCCTGAAAGTTCGTTTACGCCTTTATCTCGGTTGTTGGCGGTGGCAATAACATTAAAACCAGCTACTGCTTGAACTTCAATATTTAGTTCGGGTACAGGTAAAGTTTTTTCCGAAAGAATCGTGATGAGTGTATCTTGTACATCGGCTGTAATACGAGTCAATTCTTCGATTCGTGCAATTTTTCCGTTTTTCATGGCGTGCATCATAGGCGTAACTACGAGTGCATTTTCTGATGGACCTTCGGCCAATAATCGGGCGTAATTCCAGCCGTATCTTACCGACTCTTCGCTTGTGCCAGCCGTGCCTTGAATCAATAGTGTAGAATCGCCACTAATGGCTGCTGCCAGATGCTCAGCAACCCACGATTTGGCCGTTCCTGGTAAACCGTAAAGCAATAATGCTCGGTCGGTAGTGAGTGTGGCAACCGCAATCTCCATCAATCTTCTGCTGCCGATATATTTGGGCGAAATTTCGAACCCGTTTTTGAGTTTTCCACCCATTAAGTAAGTTACTACCGCTTGTGGCGAAAGATTCCAGTTGGTTGGGCGTTTCTGAGTATCTTGTTTGCTAATTTCTTCTATTTCGTGAGCAAATTGTTGTTCGGCGTGTTGGCGTAATACGTTCATGTGTATATTTTGAGTGAATGAGTTTAAAATAGTTAAATGATTTAAAGTGCTTACTATAAGTATTTTATTGTGTCTTTCTAAATCTTACTAATAGCTTCCTTAATATCTAATTGCCTGAGCAGATTTTCAGAAAAAGTTTGTTGCCAGTAATTCTTTTGCCAATCGTGAGTAAAACTATTGGTAAAATTCAAGATATTATCTTTGATTTTGAGTGATAAATTACTGCTCAGGCGATTAACAAAATCTTTTTCCGATAAGACGTAAGGATTATTTTTTTGTACTTCACTAACTAATGCTTTCATAACCAAGTGAGAGAAGTTGTCTGACCAATCTTCGTTTTGGACCTTCATCAATTCCTTCACTGAATGAAAATCTAATGAAATGTTTTGAATGATTATTTTTTCTTTGGTTTGAGTAGGTAATTTCTGTATCAAATCAATCCAATTAGTGCTCTTTGCATCTGAAGAAAGTTCATCGAAAAAATCGGCAATTTGGGTGCTGGTGGCTAATTGCATGGCATGACTAAACTGAAATAAAAAAGTAGTTTGGTCTTTTTGTTTGTCAGTTTTAGCGTCTTTGAAAAATGCAATTGTTCGTTTAATATCATTATTGAAAAAGTCAAGCCAATATTGTGGATGTAGGTACCTAACTAATTCTCCAAACCAATATTGTGCATCTGATATACCCTTGGCAGAACTGAGTTTATCAAATCCAAATAGTTGGTTCATGTTGTTTCCATTCCAAAAATCATCTTCGTTTTTAGGAAATTCGATTTTTGTAGAATTTCCAATGCCTAAAAATCCTTTTTTCTGTTCGATATAAAATGTTAATTTCTGAAATATCGTCTGACCTAATTTACTGCCATGAATCATAACACGAAGCAAGTTAATGCTGCGTAGTATTTCAAGCGTAACGGGCTTTTGGTTTGCTTTACTTGCACTTAGTTCTTCATATTTTTCATTCAAAAAATCTTCATCAGCAATGCTTATGTTGGTCACTAATTGATTAATAAACTCTTTACGGTCATTGGCCGATTCTTGTTCCCAAGATTGTTTGAGAAGTTCGAGTGCTTCCGATGGTGATTCTGCACGGAGTTTTACAAAAAGTGCTTTTCGTTCAGATGGTTTGCCTTCTTCCCAAATTGTTTTTGGGTCGAGGACTTTATCTTTAATTTGCCAAGATTCATTAAACTGCGTGAGCCATCGTCCTCTTGTTCCTATTATTTCATGAACCTTTGCTAAGTTTTTTGCGGGCGTTTTGTTGAAGACTTCCACCAAAATATTTTCGGGTAAAACCCATTTACGTTCAATACATTTATCTAAAAATTTATCAAATAAAAAAACATTGAAGTTTTCTGCTTGAATGATAGTTTTCAACACAAAAACAGCCTCATTGCTGCAAAAATCTTGTGTTTCCTGTTCGGCAGGTCTAAATTCGGGTAGAATAACATTTTCGGGGCTTTGGCCTGCCTTTTCGTAGGCCATGACCATAATTGCCGCTTTCAGAAAATAACCCTCTTGGTCGTTTTTATTGGTTTTGTCGAGTATTTCTCTGATTGATGGCGGCAGTAATTCGGCTTGTAGAGGCATTTTTTCTGTGCCCAACAATGCACTTTTTTTTAGATTATTCCAGTAGCTCATACTAATTGGTAGCTATAATTTTGAACGATACCCAGCGGGAAAATGTGTGAATTTTGACGTAGAACAAACAAATTCAGGGGTTGTCCACCCGAAATAGCGAGTAAATGTAGAATTTTTTGTGGGTCGAATTCGGGTGAAAAAAGCATAACATTACCGAGTGAATCTTTCAAAAACCATTGATTTTGATTCGGAACGAAGCTGATATTTTCGAGCAACATGGGCACATCATCCGCCCACGGATTTTGGGCTAAGATTTCTGAATAATAGTTTTGTGCTGCTTCCCAGTCAGCAATTCCCTCAATGGCTTGAGGAATAAAAGATTTATTTTCGAGGTGTTGCTTCACAATCGCTCTAAAAGGAGTATTTGAAGGATAAAATACCAGTTTAGCTTTTGAAGTTGTGGCAGGCACAAGGGCTGTTTCGATGGCTGCCGTTCGGTAGGCAAAATTCAAAATCAAAGCATAACGCTTTGATGTGCAGCCATATAGCCAATTTCGTTGAACCGTAATGTCGTCTTCTTGGGTGGTTTTTCGGCCAATCACCAACCAATCATCATCGATTACTTCGGCAGAGGCATTTTCCAATAGTTCTTTTTGCTGTATGTTCCACCCAATTCTACTTTTCACTTCCTCTTGCAACATAGGAGGGAGCTGCTCTAAATTCTTGAA
>NZ_JBMLRC010000095.1:2679-27985 GCF_049241225.1 Emticicia sp. | reverse complement strand
GCTTCTTCTTTTTTTGCTTTGGTTTCTATCTTTTCAGTTCGCTTATTCATCCACTCGCTTACCCAAGTTGGTTCGGCCTCAACCTGTGGAATTTCTCCATTTTTTTTAGCTACTAAAAATAGTAAACCCAAACCATGCTTACAAGGAAACTTTCTACTCGGACATGAGCATTTAAAAGCAATATTTTGTAGGTCGATTTGAGTACGGTAGGGGTCTTTGCCACTGCCTTGTACTTCGCCCCAAAGTACTCGGGCGTTTGATTGATAATTGAGCCATTTACGGTCGTTGGCGAGGTCTTTTCCTGCTTTCAGTGATGAGGAGTCAGGGGCAAGTTGGGTGGTTTGTTCTTCGCTCAAAAAACTCATTGTATAATTGTATCGGGTGAATTTTATGTAACAGTTTGCGATTGCAAATAAATAATATTTTATATCATTTCCTTAAGATTCTTAAAAATCTTTATTGAACATTTTTTTCCTAAATTATAAATTCACAAAGCTTTATCAAATTGGCTAATTATCTATAATTTTACCTTAGAATTTCATTTAAACTAACAACAAAGTATGTTTTTACGCTCAAAAAATATTTACAATTTTTTATTCCTGCTGTTTACAAGTTTTGCAATTTTCGCTCAAAACAATAAGCCATACGTAGTAATGGTTTCGTTCGATGGCTTCCGCCACGATTATGTAGAAAAATACAATACGCCCAATATCAAAGAATTTATCAAGCAAGGAGCGGCAGCCGAAGTCATGCGTCCGTCGTTTCCGAGTAAAACTTTCCCAAATCATTATACGCTCGTTACCGGTCTTTACCCTGGCAATCATGGCTTGGTTGATAATACTTTCTATGATAGAGGGCGAGATACTTTTTACTCGATTCGCCAACGTGCAAAGGTCGAAGACTCTTATTATTATGGTGGCTTGCCGCTTTGGCAATTGGTGCAGCAAAACGGAATGAAAGCTGCTTCGTATTTTTGGGTAGGTTCGGAAGCTCGAATTGAGGGCGAATTTCCGAGTTATTATCATAGATTTGATGATACCGTACCGCATAAAAATCGTGTAAATGCAGTGTTCGATTGGTTGAAATTGCCCGAAGCCGAACGCCCACATTTGATGACGATTTACTTTTCGATGGTCGATACACAAGGCCACGAGTATGGCCCTAACGGACAGAAAACCAAAGAGGCGGTCATGGAAGCCGATAGTTTGGTAGGAATGTTGGTTGAAGGTTTGAAAAAAATAGATTTGCCAGTCAATGTTATCTTGGTTTCTGACCATGGCATGTATGAAATGCAAAACAAACCTGAGTATTTTATTTACCAAGAAGATATTTTAGCGGGTTTACCGAAAGACGATTTTATTTTTGTGAATAACATGACTCACGCTAATATTTTTGTAAAAAACAAAGCCAAAGAAGATTCAATTTATAACGTAATAAAAGCAAGAGAGTCGCACTTTAAGGTCTATAAAAAGGCTGAAATTCCAGCAAAACTACATTTTAATACTCATCCACGCATCGGCGATTTGTTTTTTGTGGTAGAGCCAGCATACAGTATTTATTCAAAAGAAGCATTAGCCAAAAAGCCCGAAACTCGTGCCGTTTGGGGCGTTCATGGCTTCGACCCAAGCATAACACCCGAAATGGGAGCAATTTTCTATGCCAAAGGCCCAAATATCAAAGCTGGTGCAAAAATCCCTGCTTTTGATAATATCCATGTCTATCCGTTTGTGGCTGCAATTTTGGGTATCACACCGCCCAAAGTTGATGGCGATATTAAGGTTTTGGAAGGAATATTGAAGAAATAGTAGTGGAAAAATAGAGATTTTGTGGAAATAGGCTTAGAACTTAGAAATTCTAAGCCTATTCTAATATGAGCTTAATTCGATTCTAATTTAGTAATTGTAGCTTTGTATCATCAAAAAAGAAATACAAATATTAATATAATAGTGAAGGTCTTTAGGAAAAGTTCAGTTTTTAGTTTAGAGTAGCCAAAAAAGCAGTTGATTTTCGACTGCTTTTTTATTATCTAGAGGCCGAAAAATTTAAAATTTAAATATATGTTAGACGTAATTGTACCTTTACTTTCGTTAATTGCCTTAGAAGTTATTTTAGGGATTGATAATATCATTTTTATTTCGATTTTGGCCGATAAACTCCCCGAAAGTCAGCGTAATAAATTGCGTTATTGGGGTATTGGTTTGGCTATGGCCATGAGGCTTTGTTTGTTAGGAGTTATTTCATGGATTCTGAAACTCGACCAAACACTTTTTTCGGTTTTGGATAAGGATATTACGGGAAAAGGACTAATATTGATTCTTGGTGGGCTTTTCTTGGTGTACAAGAGTACCAAAGAGATTTATCACAAAACCGAAGCTCAATCTGAGAAAGCCATAAAAGAACCCCAAAAAAGTACTTTTTCAAAACTATTATCAGAAGTGATAATACTAGATTTGGTATTTTCTATCGACTCAATTATCACTGCGGTGGGTATGGTTCAGGAGCTTTGGGTGATGTATACGGCAGTGATCGTAACAGTCATAATTATGCTTATAGCTTCCAAACCAATTAGTGAATTTATTCGTTTGCACCCTTCATTTAAAATACTTGCTTTGTGTTTTTTGATGATGATTGGTGTCTCTTTATTGGCAGAAGGCCTTCACTTTGAAATTCCAAAAGGCTATATTTACTTCTCGATGGCATTTGCATTTTTGGTTGATATTATTCAGATGAAGACCGTCAAGAAAACATAATATAAATACTGTACATCAACAAAGTTATGATAGAAAATAAAAAAATACTCATCGTAGAGGACGAGTCAAAAGTAGCAACTTTTATAAAGAAGGGTTTACAAACCCAAAATTTTGATGCAGAAATTGCCGAAACTGGTAATGAAGCCAAACTCTTATTCGACGACGGTCATTCTTTCGACTTAATAATTTTGGATATTGGTTTACCCGATATGAGTGGCTTGGAGTTTTGTGAGTATATCCGAACCAAAAATACTAAAGTTCCTATACTAATGCTCACTGCCCTGGGAAGTGTGGCTGATAAATTATCTGGTTTTGAGGTCGGAACTGACGATTACATGGTAAAACCATTTGACTTCATGGAATTGTTGGTGCGTGTGAAGGCTCTCTTAAAAAGAACCAATGAAATTGAGCAACCATCTGAAAAACTTCAGGAAGCTGATTTAGAGCTTGATTTGAAAGAGAAAGTTGCTAGACGTGAAGGAAAAGTTGTAGAGCTTACTGCCAAAGAATTTAGTTTGCTCGAATATTTGATGCTCAATAAAGGGAGAGTAGTTTCTAAAGTTGATATTGCCGAAAAAGTTTGGGATATAAATTTTGACACAGGTACAAACTTTATTGAAGTTTATGTTAATTATCTGAGAAATAAGATAGATAAAGGATTTTCTAATAAACTCATTCACACGATTGTGGGCATGGGCTATATGCTAAAAAACAAATGACGATTCGTACACGGATGGCGGTGCTCTTTTTAGGCATCTTTTCTATTCTATTGCTCATTTTTTCGGCAGTGATTTATTTCGAGAGTGAAGTTTACCGCCAAAAAGAATATAAAACCCGTCTGCGTCAGGAAGCACTAACGGCTGCTACTATTATTTTTAATAAAAAGGAAATTAGCCCTGATTTACTGAAACTCCTCGATAAGAATAACGTTACGGCTCTAAATCAGGAAGAAATTATTATTTATGATATTGATGATAAAGTAATTTACGAAAGTGGCTCTGATACCCCGAATCTAAAGCACGAACTTCTGAGCCAAATTAGAACAGAGAAAGAGCTTTTTTGGCAAGAGAACGAACTCGAAATGTATGGGATTGTTATCACAAATAACAACAAAGATTACATCGTTTTGGCATCTTCGGTTGATAAATACGGCTTAGAAAAACAACGAAATTTAGCTTTGACCTTGGGTTTTTCGGCTTTTGTTTTGGTTTGTGTGAGTGCAATCATAGGATGGGTTTTTGCTCGAAGGATGTTCCTCCCGATTCAGCAAATGATCATGAAAATTGATAAGATACGTGCATCTCAACTCAATTTGAGGCTTGACGAAGGAAATAAAGCCGATGAATTAGAGCAACTTTCGATTCGTTTTAATCAAATGCTCGACCGCCTCGAGCATGCTTTCCAGACCCAACGCTCTTTTGTCTCGCACGCCTCACATGAGTTACGTACGCCTTTAACCGCAATTACAGGGCAAATTCAAGTATCTCTTTTAGCCAACGATAATCCCGCTGATTTGAAACTCATGATTCAGTCGGTTCTAGACGATGTTCAGCAGCTTAATAAGTTGACCAATAATCTATTAGACCTTACAAGTATTGATGCAGATGATACAAAGTTTAAGTACACCTTGGTAAATATTTTGGAAGTAATTTGGCAGATTAGAGCAGAGTTATTGAAGAAAAATCCCGATTACAAGATTCTGATAAGTCTAGATGATAATGCCGAACAAACCCCCGAAGTAAAAGGCAACGAGGGTTTACTTTACACGGCATTGATTAATCTAATTGAAAATGGAGCGAAGTTTTCGCCACAACATACAGTTGAGGTAAAAATCAAAACACTGAATCAAATTTTGTTTATTACCTTCCATAATGAAGGGCCTGTGATTCCATCCAATGAGTTATCTCAAATCTTTGAGCCATTTAAGCGTGGTTCAAACTCCCGAAATACCAAAGGTCATGGGGTTGGGTTATCGCTTACACGCCGTATTGTTCAACTTCACAAAGGACAAGTGATAGTCGATTCTTCTGAAAACGAAGGTACTACTTTTACGTTATCACTTCCCAAGTAAAATTCTAACAGTTTTCTAAGTTTGTCTTAATTCTCGCCTAATAGTAGTGTTATACATTTGTGGTGTGCTTTCCGAATAGAGTACACTCAATATAAAAACTTAACACTTAAAAAAAACAGATGAGAAAAATCATTTTAGTACTAATTACAGTATTTGCTTTATTGAATGAGGCGACGGCCCAGAGAAGAAAAAATACCAAACAAGAAACAAAACCAAAACAAGAGATTGAAGTACCTATCGACTCGGCCAAATGGCGTGCTGAGCGTTATATTGTGAATCGAGATTCTGCTTATATTGACCCACATTTAGGTTTAAAAAAATTGATGGGTGGAAATAGACGATTTATTGAAGGAAAAAGTATCAGACCACGACAAAACTACGAGACTATCAAAAAACTTGAAAACGGACAAGCTCCTTTCGCAGTAATTGTTGGTTGCTCTGATTCTCGTGTTCCAAACGAAATGATTTTTGACCAAGGTCTTGGCGATTTATTTATTATTCGTACGGCTGGGCAGGTTTCAGCAGCAGCTTCTTACGGAAGTATGGAGTTTGCAACCCTTAAATTAGGTACTAAATTAATTGTAGTGTTGGGGCATACCGAATGCGGAGCGGTAGCTGCGGCCGTGCAAAGGCCTGAAAATGTACCGGGGCATATTGTTACACTTATCAATGAAATTAAACCAGCGGCTGCCAAATCAGCTCTCTTACCTGGAAATCCAGTTGATAATGCCGTCCGTCAGAATGTTATCGAACAAGTTAATAATTTGCGAGATTTAGAACCAATTCTTCATAAGAAATACATTGAGGGTGAAATTCTTATCGTTGGAGCAGTGTATGATATTCATACGGGAAAGGTTGAGTTTTTAGAAGAAACACTCAAAAACCTACCAAAATTTAAAGCCAGCACAAACCCAAAAAGCAAATGATGATAGGTGGCTTTAAAAAGGTATTTATTTGGTTTTTGGTAGTTATTTTGGCAAGCACTATTTCATTCGCACAAAACACTCGCCTCAACGACGAAAATACGATTGGTTGGTATAATTATTTCGGAAATTTTAAGCTAAATAATAAGTGGGGAATAGCTTCGGAGTATCAGTGGCGACGAAGCAATTTGATAACTGACCCACAGCAAGGTTTACTTAGGGTTGGCCTAAGCTATCAGCTACAACCAAAAGTGCAGCTTCGTGTAGGTTATGCTTGGATAGAAACAGCTCCTTATGGCGATATTCCGATCAACGGATTTGGAAAAGATTTTACCGAACATCGAGCATTTCAGATGGCCACAATCGGTGATAACGTTGGTAGGGTTGAGTTTTCGCATCGTTTTATGCTTGAGCAACGTTGGGTTGGTCGATACTCTAATTCGAGTCTTGAAAAAGAAGATGAGTTTCCTTTATTGAATCGCTTGCGTTATATGTATCGGATGCAAGTGCCACTAAAAGGGAAATCGATAGCTGATAAGACACCGTATTTTGCAATTTACGATGAAGTTATGATTGGTTTTGGGAAGAATGTTAATGAAAACATTTTTGACCAAAATCGCTTAGGAATGTTAGTTGGATATAGATTTAATAAAAACTTTAGGCTTGAAGTTGGATATCTCAATCAGATTGTACAGTTGGGGCGTGAAGTAGAAGGTAGGAATGTTTTTCAGCGAAACAATGGCCTTATTCTCAATACTTTATTCAATTTTGATCTTAGTAAAAAAGCTTTAAAATCAGGAAATTGATTTCATAATAGGGGTAGTTTTATAAAGGGTATTTGCATCATGCGAATACCCTTTTTTGTTTTTTAATTCTAACAGATTTCTAATTTGAGCTTAATTCTGGCCTAATATCAATAATATATCTTTGTTGTGTCTTCAGAAGGAGACAAATACTAAATCTAAAAGTGTTAATAAAATGAAAGCAAGAAATATAGTTTTTATATCAGCAATAGGATTGTTGTTGGGAAGTTGCACAATCGTGCGTCAGGGAGAAGTTGGTGTAAAGCGTTCGTTTGGTAAAATCAAACCCGAACCTTTGATGGAAGGAGCAAGGGGTTTCAATCCGTTTACGACAACCATTATAAAATTACCTACACGCACCATGAATATGGAGGTTCGTTTGCCTCTACCATCAAAAGAAGGTCTTACGGTTCAGTCAGATGTTTCGATACTCTATCGCCTCGAAGGCAGCTATGCACCGAAAGTAATTGAAAATCTGGGCAGAAATTACGAACAAGTAGTTATTTTACCTGTTTTTCGCTCAGCAGTTGCCGATATTTCATCGCAATATTTTGCTAAGGATATGCACACTGGCCAACGTGCAGGAATCGAAAAATCAATCAAAGAATTAATGATGGCTCAGCTAAAAGACCGAGGTTTTGTGATAGAAGCAGTTTTATTAAAAAGCATTGTTTTACCAGCTGGCCTTACGAAAGCTATCGAAGATAAACTCGAAGCCGAGCAAGATGCCCAACGAATGCAGTTTGTGTTGGATAAAGAACGCCAAGAAGCCCGCCGCCGTACCATCGAGGCTGAAGGTGTGCGAGACGCACAGAAAATCATTGCCGAAGGCCTTACTCCGCTACTGATTCGTTTCAAGGCAATCGAGGCATTCAATAAATTATCGACATCGCCAAATACAAAAGTTATCATCACTAACGGCGACCAACCGTTGATGTTAAATTCAGATAAGTTAGAGTAGAGTAAATAGATTAAGTAGAAGTAGTGTAAAAAACGGTGCTTGGTACAAGCAAAAGAAACTAGGGTATCATTTGTTTTGGGATAAATCCAGGCACCAGTTTTTAGGTAAATGTTCAAAGATAATTCGTAAGTCCATTTTGTATAAAGTGCTTATAATGAGTGTTTTATTTTTATGTTGGACTGTTTGACACAACAATAGAAAAAATTATTCGAAAAACTATAAATTAAAATCACAATGAAAAATTTAATAAAATATGCTTTTGCTTTTGTAGCACTTGGTTCGAGTTCGGTTTTTGCACAAAAATCATCAATTGATTCACCGCATAACTACAAACGCCCAGTTTTTCAACAACAAAAAGCTTTGGCAGGGAGCAATAGCGTCAGGATTTACAGTCAATCATCGCATCAAATCAAAAACAATATTAGTTCAGTGCATAATTATAAGCGTCAAGGGGTTGTAGATTTTACTTCTGAAGCGGCTTTAGCGTTACAAATACCTACAAATCTCACAACTTTCAACCCCTTGTTGTCGTCGAGTAATTACAAAGCCCATTTCACAACAACTGAGTTTGGCAAACAGATGGCAGTCAAAGAAGTAAATAATAATCAGACTACGTTAAATATAAATAAAAAAGGTATATCGGGTTCTGGACTCGACTAATCGCCATCCTATCGTTCCCGAGTAAATGTATTTGCTCGGGAATCTATCTTATCAACCGTTTAAAACTATGACAATGTTTGAATACAGTAAAATGATACTTGAAAAAGTGAGTTTTGAACCTCGAATTTTCAAAAAAGAACTGCGAAAAGCACTCAGACAGTCAACCAAAGAAGAGTTTAATCAATTGATGGCTTGGTGCAGAGAGAAGTTTGGCAATAAACGAGGTATGTCGCAGATGAGTCTGAGGCAGGAGCAGGGAGTTAATTAAGAATCGTATTAAACATTATGTAGATGAAAAATTGGATTTATATATATATTTTGGGATTGCTCGTATGCTTGCAATTTACTCAAGTTGATGCTCAAGGTCTTGTTTCTCAGGAATATACGAGTATCGAAGAAGCCTTGAAAGAGCCAGATAAGGTGATTCGTCTAAATTTGAGCAATCAGTCGTTGAGTGAATTTCCAAAAGGTTTATCTAAGTTTAAAAACTTGGAATATTTAAGCCTGAGAAATGACCATCTGACAAGCCTTTCACCCGAAATAAGTAGCCTTAAAAAACTCAAAGTACTCGATTTAGGAGGAAACGATTTTACGGTTTTACCCACAAGTTTGACCAAACTCCAAAACTTGGAAGAATTGTATCTGGATAATGAAAAGAATCTTGATATTCGGCAAGGAATTGAGATTTTAGGCAAACTACCCAAACTTAGAATATTACATCTGGATAATGATGGAATTGAAAAACTCCCGCCCAATATTAAAAAGTTATCGCATTTAGAAACGCTTTCTTTGAGTAATAATCTTTTACGGATTGTTCCTCCACAAGTCAAAGATTTGAAAAATTTGAAATACTTGGATTTGAATAGTAATCATTTACCAACAAATCTTCATTTGAATCAGCCAGTAGCAGAATATGGATTAAAGATTAGGTTTTAAGGGGTTTTAAAGTAGCGAGTTTTTGACTCGCTACTTTTTTTATTGTACGTTTAAATGCTTCGGCAACGAAATATTTTGACTAAATTCATCGGCAATTGGCGTAAGTCTGTTAGGTGGAATCGGAATAATCCCCGACCAAATTGGTAGGCTTTTATCTTCTTCGTCATCGTTGGGCATACCCGAACGCAAGCGAGCTGATGCTTCTGAAATCTCAAAACACAAAAGCATGGTTTTATTTACTTCGCTGGCTTTCATTGGTCGAAGATACTCCCAACTATTTGGAACTATTTTTTCGGTCAATTCCTTGAAAAACAAATATTTAGCTTCGTAATCGTCAATTCTTACGGCATTTGAAAAAATAATAACCGAACGATAATTGACCGAATGATGAAACGCCGATTTTGCCACAACTAAGGCGTCGGTAAGCATTACCGAAATACAAACGGGTATTCCTGATTCAATTCCTCGCAGAAAATGACTACCAACCGAGCCATGAATATAAAGTTTATCATCTTTCCGAACGAACGCCGTAGGAATTGAAAAAGGTTGATTATCAATCGAATAGCTAATCGTGCAAAATAGTGCTTCATCGAGAATCGAGTAAATCAATTCTTCGTCGTATTGTGTACGTTTCGGCATTCTGCTCGTGGTCGTACGTGGGGTTTGCTGTATCATAATTTTGCGTAGGTTTTATTTATTTACTTTTATCTAATGCCATTTTTAGTGCTAAACTCGTAAGAATACTTGCCATAAACCACTTCTGAATTTTCACCCAAATTGGATTTCTTGCAAACCAAATGGCGGTTTTGGCGGCTGTTAGAACAATAATCAAATTCACCGAAAAACTTACTATCATTTGAGTAATACCCAATTCGATACTTTGCCAAAAAACAGAGCCGTACTCAATTTTTATAAATTGTGGAAAGAATGAAACGTAGAAAATAGCAATTTTAGGGTTCAAAATACTTGTGAAAAATCCCATACTAAACAACTTCAATGGTTGGTCAGTTGGTAGGTCGGTTCTGGCCTCAAAAATATTCTGACTATTGGGCTTAATGGCTTGAAATGCTAAATAGAGAAGATAGCATACACCAAGTGTTTTAAGACCCAAATACACAATTGGTACAGCAAATAGAATGGCTGTGATTCCTATTGAAACCAAGAGAATGTGGAATAAAAAACCAGTAACAATCCCAAAGAGAGATATAACTCCCGCTTTTTTACCTTGAGTAATTGAACGAGAAATTAAATAAATCATATTTGGGCCTGGAGTAATAACCAGCCCAAAAGCCGCTAAAATAAAGATTAAGAGGTCTTGTATAGGTATCATAATTCAAGTCTAAAATGGTGGTAAACAATCTTCATTCCTTTGTTCAGATAAAGTCGGTGGGCATCAAATCTTTGGTGTCCTGAATCGAGATGAACTGCTTTTAGATTTTCGGATTTTGCTTTTTCAACAACAAAATCGAATAATGCTCCTGCATGACCTTTGCTACGAGCTTCGGGAAGCGTCGAGAGGTCATCAATATAAATATAGCGGCCATCAAAAAGCGTAGTGAGGTACCGAAATCCGCAGGCTGAAATCGCCTTACCGTTTTCTTCGATAAAAATCAAACTATAATTTTCTTCTTTCATTTTTGGCAATAATTCCAAGAATAATTCGGGCGTGAGGTGCGGACGTAGTGCCTGCATTACATCGAAACATTTCAAAAAATCTTCTTTGGTTTGAGCGATTTGGATTTGCATACAAGTTTCTGTTTGAAATTTCTTCCACAAAAGTATATCTTTACTGGATGGGTATAATCAGCCAATTTTAATAAAATGAGTAGTCCAATTATGTTTCCTTATAAATCACTATTATCAGTATCTAAAGACTCAAAAGAGCCTATTTATCAGCAAATCACTAATCAGTTTACGCTCTTGATTCGCAATGGAATGCTGAAGTCAGGACAGCAAATACTAAGTTCGAGAGCTTTGAGCGATGTTTTGGGCGTTCATCGAAAAACCGTCATCATGGCTTTAGATGAACTTTTAGCTCAAGGCTGGCTCGAAACCAAACAAGGTAGCGGAACATTCGTAGCGAAGAATCTTCCCGAAATGAAACCGCAAAAACTTAAAGACAGTAAGGATACTTCTATCAAAAAAGCAGGTTTTAGTTTTGAGTCAAAACCAATTTTGCAGCGAGAGGTCATAAAAGCATCTGATAAACTACATTTAGATGATGGTTTCCCTGACCCACGTTTAGCACCTTTACTTGAGTTATCGAGGGCATACAGAAGTAATCTGATTCATGGAAATGCTTACGTAAAACTGGGCTATGGCGATACCAAAGGCTCACTTTGGCTTCGGCAAGAACTGGCAAAATACCTCAATGAAAGCAGAGGTTTAAAAATAACATCCGATAATATTCTGATTGTGCGAGGCACAATAATGGCGATGTATTTGCTCACGACGGCTTTTGTGAAAGCTGGCGATATTGTGGTTTTGAGTGAAATGACTTGGGCCAGTGCTAAAATTAATTTTCAACACGCAGGAGCAAATATTCTGACGATTCCGACCGATGAAAATGGAATTATGGTGGATGTTTTGGAAGAAATTTGTCAAAAACATACAGTCAGACTAATTTATATCACTTCGCACCACTATTACCCAACAACCGTCACCCTCAAAGCTGACCGACGGATAAAACTCTTAAAACTGGCCGAAAAGTATCGGTTTATCATATTTGAAGATGATTATGACTATGATTTTCATTACCAAAGCAAACCGCTTTTGCCACTTGCCAGTGCCGACGAAGTGGGAGTAGTGCTGTATTCGGGTTCTTTCACGAAAGGCATTTCGCCAGCCTTCCGGGTGGGTTATTTGGTTGCTCCCGAAGAAGTGATTGAGCATTTATCACATTTTCGCCGTATCATCGACCGCCAAGGCGATTCCATGCTCGAAAATGCAATTGCCGAACTTCTGCAAGAAGGAATTATACAAAAGCATTTACGAAAATCATTGCGTGAATACCGCGAACGACGAGATTTTTTCTGTGAATTATTGAGCCAAAAACTTAAAAACGAAGTCAGTTTCCAGATTCCCGAAGGAGGAATGTCGGTTTGGACAAAGTTTGATAAGAGCATAGATTTGGTAAAAACTGCCGAAAAAGCCCTAAAAAATGGACTTTATTTCTCGAATGGCACACAACATAATTTACTCGACCGCAATTTAAATGCTACTCGTTTGGGTTTTGCATCTTCTTCGGTTGAAGAGTTGGAGAAGTGTGTTGCGATTTTGGAGAAAAGTATAACTAAAGTTTAGCCTTTTTCATAGATTTGTATTGCACGGAATAGCCACTTCAAACCAAAATAGCCATGAATGAAAACTCGTATGATGCCATTGCTGAGCAGTATAAAAACTCAAAGGAGTTGGGATTTAGAAAATGTATTGAAGAATATACACTACTGAAATTAATAGGCGATGTAAGTAGTAAAAAAATCTTAGACCTCGCTTGTGGAGAAGGTATCTACACCCGAAAAATTAAAGCATTGGGAGCTGCGAAAATACTTGGTGTAGATTTATCTTCTGAAATGATTAAACTCGCTGAGGCCGAAGAGCTTAAAAAACCGATTGGTTGCGAATATTTAGTACATGATGCTTTAGCACTCGGCAAAGTAGATGATTTTGATATTGTGATGTGCATGTATTTATTCAATTATGCCCAGACCAAGGAAGCATTATTACAGATGTGTAAAACGGTTTTTCTGAATTTAAAATATGGAGGCAAACTCGTTGGTTTTAATGATAACCCGATGAATAAACTCGAAAACTATGCTACTTATAAAGAGTATGGTTTCATAAAAGAAAGCACCGAAACAAGAAACGAAGGTGATTTTGTGCGATATGTAATATTTAATCCCGATGGAACAAAATTTAGCTTTAATAATTATTATCATAGTCCACAAACCTATGAAGCGTGTTTCAGAGAGGCAGGATTTACGAATTTCAGATGGGAAGGTCCGTTTTTGGATGCAAAAGTAAGCGATACTGAATATTGGGATACTTTTTTTATCGACCCGCCATTGATAGGTTTCTCGGCTGAGAAGTGAAACGAAGGAAGTCTTCGCTTTAAGCGAAGACTTCCTTAAAAACTTGTCTTACCAAACAACATCAACTCTTTTGCTTCGTCTCCAAACTTTATCATTTCCTCAAACTGCATTCCTATTTTCTTGATTAAACCAATAGATTTTTCGTTTTCTGGATTTACAATCGCCACTATACGCTTGATTTTCAGTACATTAAAAGCATAATCGAGTGTTGCGGAGGCTATTTCATACCCAAAACCTTTGCTGATAAGATTAGGTAAAAAAGCAAAGCCAATATCAATGTCTGGTAAGGTGTCACGTTTTATCAAACCACACATTCCGATAGCTTTTTCTGATTCTTTATCTATCACAGCATAAAACCCAAAGCCATTTTCTACATAGCTTTTCATACTGCCATTTAGCAAATAGTTTTCTGCATCTTCAATCGAATGGACATTTCTATCTCCGATAAATTGTAACCAAGTAGGGGTGTTGACGAGCTCAAGTATAAAAGCCGCGTCGTCAAGCGTAAATTGGCGTAGAAAGAGCCTTTCAGTTTCGAGGATTTGCATAAAAAACACTTTCTTTTAAGGGCGGTCGGCTGTTGCTGTTGAAAATTTTAACTCTGCTCGGCGGTTGCGTTGGCGGGCATCTTCGGTGTCGGCTTCGGCTTTTTTGCCGCCATCACCTTTGAGTTTTATGCGGCTGTCTTTTATACCTTTGTTGAATAAGAAATTAGAAATAACTTTTGCTCTAAATTCTGATAAGTACTGATTTTGTCGGGCATCGCCTGCGTTGTCGGCGTAGCCCGTAATTTCAATGTTTACCTCAGGCGATTCGAGCAATTGCTTACTTATTTCTTCTAAAATTTGCTTGGATTCTGGTTTCAGTACACAACTACTTTGGTCGAAAAAAAGTGTTCTATCGGTCAGAGTGACTGTTTTTTTAGCGGGCGTATAAGCTTGTTTATCTAACTGGACAACCTTTGTTTCTACCGTAAGGTTTTGGTTCGGCGTGATGCTTTGCTTTGCTTGCTTGGAATCAAGCACAACCAATACTTGATTGATTCCCTCAACGGCCAAAAATTCTCTGATAACCTCGTTTGCCGTATTCGAATTGATAGATATTTTATAATTTCCGCCTGTTTTTAGCTGTCCTAAGTACATATTACTCGATTTCGATAATACGATTTGTTTGGGTGTGTTTCCACTCATTTCAAAGACATTCACGTTTTTTAACTCTGCTTCATTTTTGATGATGAGATTCAAAAACGAAATTTTCTTGATAAGTTTAGCTGTATTTTCGTGTATGGTTTCATCAAAAGTTTCAATATCAATTTCACTTAAAAACTTTTGGTATCCTACGGCCGTTACTTCTAATATTACATGCTCTCTCTCCGTAAAGTCATGGTCAAAAACAGTGGCTTCTTTGCTGGTAGCTTTATTGATTATATTATTTTTATAAGTACCCAAAAGACGAAATTGAGCAGGAATCGCCTTGTTTTCGAGGGCATCTACTGCCTGAAATACTTGCTTGTTTTTGGGTATTCCATTATCTTGCTGGGCTTCTTTTTCTTTCTTCTGCTCCGAAAACTCCAATAAGAGTTGATTGATTTTCGACTTTCCGTTATAAACCAACGGAATTTCTACTATCGCTGTGTTCTCACTCAAATTTTCGAGATTTAACAATACATTTGAAACAATGTATCCATCAGTTTTTGCTTGAACAACACATTGTTTGGGTAATGTTACTACTTCAAAACTTCCATCGCCTTTGGCGTTTGCTTCTTGGGTATTTATTTGGTCATCAGTGTAAATTATCTTCAGCTGAGCCGCCAGTGGCATCTTGCTTTTGTGGTCTCTGATAATGCCTTTTAGTGTAACAGATTGGTTTTCTTGACTCACTGCCGATGTTGTGAGCATCGTCAATAAAATCAAAACGATTAAACAACTTTTCATTGATTAGGTTAGTGTATAATTTTAAGCACAAAACGATTATGATTTCAGGAAAGCCCCAAAGATAGCACTCAAATTTCGTAATGCCTCAGTCACTACTGATTCATTTTCGATAGGTATTTTTAGGTAGACTTTACCTGAATCATCTCGGTAAATGAAGTGCTCGAGTAAATCTTTACTTTCTTCTGGATTTTTTAAAGTTTGGTTTAGTTGAGTAAAGAAACTTACAGCCGTTTTGATTAATTCTTGGTTTGGATTCGTTTCTATGGCTGCCTCACCAATGTTGGTAGGTATTTCTCTCACGTCATCATCACCCAAAAACGAAGTTGCATTTTCGGGCAGCTCTATCAGCGATTTTTCGGCATTATTCGTAAAGTTTTGTTCTTCTGCTTCGTGTTCTTCGGTAGCATCAATAATTGTGTCTTCATTTTGCGGAGCATCGGTTAGGTTCTCAACCGAACTCATAAATTGCTTAAATTTATCTTCACCCAAGAAGATGGTATCTTCGCCGCCATCAAGCACGCCTTCGGCCATTGCCCCTTTAAACTTCAGCACATCGAGCATTTTATGCTCAATCGTACCCGTCGAAACCAAATTGATGATTGATACATTTCGCTCTTGTCCAAGTCGGTAAATGCGGGCGATGCGTTGTTCCAAAACCGCAGGATTCCACGGAATATCTAAATTTATCAGCAAAGAAGCCGATTGTAAATTCAAACCTACGCCACCGGCATCGGTCGATAAGAAAACTCGGCTGTCGGGGTCGTTTTTGAAATTATCGAGCAAATCTTTTCGCTTCATACTTTCAATGCCACCGTGCAAGTTTTCAAACTTGATGCCCCGTTCGGTGAGTTCTTGTGCTACGAGCCTCGTCATGCGTTCCCATTGACTGAAAATCACCACTTTTTCGTCCGAACTCTCAAAGAATTCGTCCAAAATATTCATTACTTCTTCAATCTTAGTATCGTGTCGAGTCTTTTGGTCGAGAATATACGTGCTATCACATACCATTCGCATTTGGCTCAACGATAGCAATAAACGTCGGCGGTCGGTTTCGTTCAAAAAGCCAAATTTACGCCATTTACTTACCAATTTTGCTACATTATCGCCCAAACCGTTATGAATATCCATTTGTTCTTGTGTCATTGGCACAAACAAATTCTTATCCATTCGCTTCGGTAATTGCGATAAAACCTCTTTTTTAGTACGTCTGATAAGAATATCCGAAAGCAAACTTGAGATTTCGTTGAGGTTTTTGTAGCCTACGACTTTGCCCGAATCGTCGGTGATTTGATACTGATTTAAGAAACGATAAACAGGCCCAAGGCGAAATACATCAATGAGCTGCGTAATCGAATAGAGTTCTTCGAGTTTGTTTTCGAGTGGCGTACCCGTAAGTATGATGGCGTAAGGTGTAACCAGTTTTTTGATTTGTTGCGAAACCTTCGTTTTCCAGTTTTTAATACGCTGGGCCTCGTCCAGAATCACCATATCGGCCTCCATTTTATTGAGTAGGTCGAGGTCTTGCGTAATTGTGTGGTAGCTTACAATTACATAAAAAGCATCTACATACTGATATTGTGCCGTGCGTTTAATGAGTGTGCCTTCAATCACATGCACGCTCGAATCCGTAAATTTTTCAATCTCAGATTTCCATTGGTATTTGAGCGAAGTCGGACAAACAATCAGCACTCGGTTGATGCCCAATTCTTTTTTATACAACTCAGCCGTAGCAATGGCTTGTAGTGTTTTTCCGAGTCCCATTTCGTCGGCAATGAGGCTTCTACCCGCAATTGCGGCAAATAAAACGCCTTTTTTCTGGTAAGGAAAAAGCTCAGTTTTCACTAAGCCACCAAAAGCAGCGTCGTTTTCTTGTTTCGGAATCAGCCCCAGGAAAAACTCTCGGCGACGAATCTTATCACGTTCACCAATCACGAAATCGAGGGCGTCGGAGTAGCATCTAAAACTCTTACTTATTTTCTTAGCTTCTTCCAGAAAAACCTCAAAAACCGCAAAAGATTCGGGTTTTAAGATATAATTTTCATCAAAATAGGTTTTTGCTAAATGCTGATACGCTTCACGGTTTTCATCACCGATTCTGATTTTTATCTGTCGGCCGTTTAGATAATCTAAGTATACCGAGCTGTAATGTGGCTCAAAAAAACCATCTTTAAATGCTTTTTTCGAACCATGCACATTGCTCAAATAATGCAGTGTGGCACTGATGTGCTTACAAACCCCCAAACGATTGGTTTTGAAATCGAGACATTCACAAAAATTGTGCGTATCGTCGGCACTCCTGATGGCAACTTTATACGAATTATTGGTAGCAGTATTGGTAACCTGAAAGTCAGAAAAAATTTTTTCGGGACCAATATTCGTAATCAAAAATTCATTATCCTGTCCGAACTGTTTTCTGAGAGCAATTTGCCATTGGTCGAGCGTCAAGTTGTCGGGCTTTCTATAATAAGGTATTTTCTTGGGCGTTTCTACCTTTTTTTTCTTGGCAGATTTGCTTTTTGAAACTTTATGAGTTGCCATCGGAAGGTTTTTTGGGAGTATTTAAAATCTGCCCGAATTTACGAAAATTTCGTGATTAGCAAAGTCAAGTCAAATTTATCTATTTGTGAAGTTTCAAGCTGCCGCTGAGCCCCAAATGGTATGGCCGCTACCACATCATTTTGTAGTTTTGAAGTTTATATTTAAAAAAAAAGAAAGTTTTGGAAAAATATTAATGTTATACAACCCAAATACATAAAATTAAGTCAAGTTAGAAAATCAACTCTTTTAAGCATGAAAAACACACTACTAATTTGGCTATTGTTGCTTATGATGGGCAATTTATCCGCCCAGAATCTAGTGAAAGATATTGCAACAAGCGATGCCAATACTATTTTCAAAAACTACTCCCAGCTTATCACGATTCCACGCAATGATTCTTTGATGTTGGTCGATGATAAAAATCAAATTTATTTATTCAGAAATAACCCCGACTCACTCATTTCTAAGTATAACTGGAATTCATCGAATAACGGAAAAATTAGAGCTGTTTTTAAGATTAAAGACTTTTATATCATTCTAACAGCATCTAATCAGACTGATTATTTGGTAAAAATAACGGACAACAATCCCCCCGTTATTGTTTGGACTTCGGGTAGTTCGGGAACGTCAGGTATTTCAAATATTTACCAAATCGGTCAAAAATTGATATTTTTTGATTCAAATCCTAATGTTTGTAGTTGTAAAAGATTGGTGGTACACAACGGAGAATATGAAGGCGGAACTGTAATCCTGACTTCAGGTCAGTTTACCTATATGGGTGAAGTGAGCGTAATTGATGATAAACTTTATTTCTCAGCCGATTTTACTAATGGATACGAGCCGTGGGTAAGTGATGGTACGGCAGCAGGCACTTTTCAATTAGGAGATTTGAATTCAGGAAGTGTGTCGAGCTCTCCTGCTCAATTTAAAAAGTTTGGTAATAATGTTTATTTTAGAGCAGGCATTGGTAATAAAGATTGGTTATTTCAAACTGACGGAACACAGCAAGGTACAAGCCCACTTTACAGCAATTATAATCTATACTTAAACAATTTTGTGAAGAAAAATGATGATGTTTTCGCGGCAAACAATGCTCGTATAATCAAGATTAATCTCGGGTTGCAATCTCAAACCGAACTTCTTCCTTTTGATATATTTTCTCTTAACACATTTCTTCTCAATGATGAAGTCTATTTTTTAATCTACGTTCATAATCAAAATACGGGGAAAAAGGATATTCAATTGTGGAAATATGATGGAACAAACACGATTTTGATAAAAACGCTTCAAACTGACTTGTACCATGCCTATACGAAAATGTGGCAAACGCAGGGGAGGGTTTTCTTTGAAATTCAGAATGTAGTAACGTACTCGCCTCAAAAAAGTTTTGCTGAAATCTGGACGACGGATGGTTCATCTAATGGTACCAAAAGAATCACTGAATTGAACCCAGATATTTCAACTCGAAATATAATGGGGGCTATTGCTACTATGAATAATTTTATGTATTTCACGGCTTACAGTG
This sequence comes from Emticicia sp., assembly GCF_049241225.1. Lineage (NCBI taxonomy): Bacteria > Pseudomonadati > Bacteroidota > Cytophagia > Cytophagales > Leadbetterellaceae > Emticicia > Emticicia sp. The sequence continues at coordinate 8,793 of NZ_JBMLRC010000095.1, read as the reverse complement.
ATGAAGTTGGATACGAATTATTTAAGACGGATGGAACTCCAACAAATACCAAGTTGACCACAAATTATAACAAAAACATCTTTGCTTCTTGGCCGAATACATTCTTTGAATTTAATCGTAGGGCCTATTTCATGGCCGATAACAATAGAGATGGGCGACAATTATGGTCATCAGATGGCACTTCGCAAGGTACAAAACAAGAATTCAATTGGTTAGAGTATGTCAATAATGAAAATTCAAATTTGAGTGGTTCGATTTATAATTACACAACAGATTTTGGGATTCTTGGCAATAAACTACTCTACGTGAATCCAAGTAGTAAGACGGTGCGTGCCTATGATGCCATTACACAAACTGATACTGAACTTAAAAATCAACAGTTTTTGTCTCAATCTTTTAATGATGATTACATAGCCAAAAGATATACTTCGTTCACGAAACTAAACAACGACTATATTTTTGTTGATAATCTCAGATATTTATGGAAAACTGACGGAACAAGTGGAGGAACAGCCCTTTTTTACACGCTCGGAAATTTTTATGCCAACCCCGCGAATTTGATAAAGGTAAATAATGAAGTGTTTTTTACAACTGAAAATCCTCGTGCTTTTTGGCGAACGGATGGAACCGCCTCTGGCACTCAAGTTATTCAGTATTTATCAACCGACCAATATGTTATTCCATATTTTGCCGAATTGAGTTTGGGCAACAAAGCGTATTACATTGTCAATAATTTTAATTCAAATTCAGGTTTTGAGTTATGGGAAGTGAGCAGTAATGCTGCAACCCTCATAAGCACAAAAATAAATTCAAACGATGGGCAGCAGCACATGATAGTAAGTGGAAATGCCCTTTATTTCAAGACCTACGAAAACAATACTTATTATCTGATGAAGCGAGATATAAACGGAAACACCACCACGGTAGTTAGTTCTTTGGATGAGCTATTCGATTTATTTTCGTTCAAAAATAAAGTATTCTACAATAAACGAGTCTATAATGAAACATGGCTTTATTCGACGGACGGCACTCCTAATTCTGAAACACAAATCAAGCGGATTCACGAAAACTATGCTGTCTTAAAAAAACTCAAAGTCAACGAAACCATTTTTGTCATTAAACTCGAAAAGAATTACTCGGAGAGGAGTTCCGAAATTTGGGTTTCAGATGGAACAGAAAATAATACAAAGAAAGTTTTTGATGTGCCAATTTCGACAGCCACCGAGCAATTACCAAGTACTTCCGAGCATTTATACGAAAATTCAGTCAATGTAAAAGAAGAGAGTCTTGTTTTAAATAATAAACTGTTTTTCACGATGCGAGGACATAAATTGGGTCGAGAACTTTGGGTAATGGATTTTACTTGCCCAAGTCAAATTTCCATCACAATGCTTCAAAATAGCAATTCTCGTTATACCAGTAGTGGTGAAATACAGCTGAATACAGCAATCGAACCAAGTATCAAAACTACATTGGAGGCCAATAAAAGTATTGTTCTAAAGCCTGGAACTGACATAAAAAGCACTTCGGTTTTTACAGCCGAAATCAAAGGTTGTGAGTATTGAGATATTTTTTTGTAAAATACCCCAAGCATTTAGTTACCTTTACCGAAAACCCAAAAAACCTTGTAAATCGGCAAGATTTACAAGGTTTTCTTTTTGGGAAAATGCCAACACAAGAACAACAGTTTGAACAACTTATCGAAGGAATCGTGGCCAAGGGCTACGCTATCTGTGATGATTTTTTAGAGCCTGAGGAAGTACAAAATCTCTTGAAAACCTTCGCCCAACGCTACCAAGCAGGAAAATTTAAGGAAGCAAGTATTGGCAAACAAAGCGAAGTGCATAAAGCTGCTCTCGTGCGAGGCGATGAGATTTTATGGCTCGAAACCAATTCCACTGATGCTGCCGAACGAATGTTACTCGATAAAAACCAAGCTTTTATTGAATACCTCAATCAGACCTGCTATTTGGGTATTGTAGATACCGAAATACATTTTGCTAAATACGATGTCGGAAAATTCTACCGCCGACACCGAGATACTTTTCAGACTCAAAAAGGAAGAATTTTGTCGGTGATTTACTACCTAAACCCAAACTGGATTCCAGAAAATGGCGGAAATTTGATTATTTACACCCAAGAAGATGGCCTTGAGAAAAGCATAGTTATTGCTCCATTAGCTGGGCGTATGGTTTGTTTTGAAAGCGAAAAACTCGACCACGAAGTAAGTGAAGCTTTTGCCGAGCGTTTCAGCGTAACGGGCTGGTTGCTGAATAGGAGTTAGAATATAATTTTTTTGTGATTTTATTGTTTATTTTCAGATTCAGCTAATATCTTTGGTGCGGATTTAAAAAATCCATTTTTTTGAAATTAAAATGTGTATTTGTGACACAATATGGGTGCAGTGAAACTATCTGTTTATACATAAGTTTCATTCTTAATTTCAAATGTAGCTTCAATTATTGTACTATTTTATTGAAAAATGATGATTTATTATTATAAATATGATGATTTATAGAATTTATTGATATATTCACGGCTCTTAATTAACCCTAATAAATCACTGATGACACTTGGACTCGAAACACTAGACTACATTATTTTCTGTATTTATTTTGTTATTGTATCTTCCTATGGCTATTGGATTTACAAAAATAAAGGTAAACAATCGGCTGATAGTAACGACTTCTTTTTGGCCGAAGGCTCGCTAACTTGGTGGGCAATTGGTGCTTCAATCATCGCCTCAAATATTTCTGCCGAACAATTTATCGGGATGAGCGGACAGGCCTTTCAGCTCGGTATTGCCATTTCGGTTTACGAACTTTTGGGTGGCGTTTCACTAATCATTGTGGCAGTTTATTTTCTGCCGATGTACCTCAACAACAAGATTTTTACGATGCCACAATTCCTCGCCAAACGCTACGACAAGCGTCTGGCAACAATCATGGCGGTCTTTTGGCTTTTCCTCTATATTTTCGTTAATCTTACTTCAATTATTTATCTCGGAGGCTTAAGCTTGGAGAAAATGACAGGTTTTAGCTTTATGACTTGTGCTATTTTCTTGACAGTTTTTGCCGTAATTATCACGCTCGGTGGTATGAAAGTAATTGGCTATACCGACGTTATTCAGGTTGTGTGTTTGATTTTCGGAGGTTTGGCAACTACATATTTAGCTCTTGATTTACTTTCAAATAAAGTAGGCTCGGGTGCAGGTGTGTTTGAAGGCTTAAATCTAATTGCCGAAAAAGCAGATAGCCATTTACACATGATTTTTAAGCCGAATCAGTATCAAGTACACGACGGAAAAGGCGGTTTTATTGATGCCTATAAGCAATTACCGGGTATCATGATGTTTATTATTGGCGGTCAGTGGGTAAATAACCTTAACTATTTTGGTTGTAATCAATACATGACTCAACGTGCGTTGGGTGCAGATATTTCTACGGCTCGTAATGGCGTTTTGTTTGCGGCATTCATGAAAATGCTAATGCCATTTATTGTGGTACTTCCTGGCTTAGCAGCTTATGTGATTTTCCAAGAAAATGCCGATGCTTCAATTGTAAATGGAATTACGAGCAATGGCGTTGTGAAACCCGATAATGCTTATCCTGTACTATTAAATCTATTGCCAGTTGGCTTAAAAGGCTTAGCATTTGCTGCTCTTACAGCTGCAATCGTAGCTTCGTTAGCAGGAAAAGCCAACAGTATTTCAACAATTTATGTACTGGATATTCATAAAAAATTCTTCAATAAAAATCTTACTGAAAAACAAACCGTTTGGACTGGCCGTGTGGCAATCATTATTGCCTTTATCATTGCTCTGATTGTGAGTCCACTTTTGGCTAATTTCGGACAGGCGTTTGAGTATATTCAGGTTTACACGGGTTACATTTCACCAGGTATTTTGAGTATTTTCTTGTTAGGTTTCTTCTGGAAAAAAGCCACAGCCAATGGAGCTTTAACGGCCGCTATTTTGAGTATTGCACTTTCGGCAGTTATCGAAAATCTTTATCCTGAATTCCCATTCTTAAACCGTATGGGAGTAGTATTCTGGATTTGCTGTTTGGTTCACGCAATTATTAGTTTGATTGAAGGAAAAGGCAAAGACCAAGAAAATGCCTTTGAAGTGAAGAAAGAATGGTTTAAAGTTGATAGAACTTTCGCCATCGGAGCGGCAGTTGTAGTGGCAATCTTCACGATTATTTATACGATTTTCTGGTAAGAAGAAAAGTTTTTGTAAGTGGTACTTTTGAGGATTTGTCTCAGAAGTACCACTTTTTTATGCTTCATCATCTATAAAACCATCTTTAATTTGGTATTTGATTAGAACTTTGGTGTAATGTCTATTTCGCCTATTTTTCTTGGCATCGGCACGTTTATCGTTTCGTTTGTCTTGTACGATTCGCTCCAAGTTATTCAAGTCAGTAATCTCTCGAATATCATTAATTGAAGTACGTCTGGGCATAAAAAACTTTTCAATAGATTGATTTTATTTAAACCAATCAAATGGTGAAAAGTTTTACTTTTCTTGCATTGCCTTACTTTGTTTAATCATCTCGACCGTAAAATCAATAACACTGGTGTTATTTTTTAGTAATTCTTCAGCGTTACGGTTTACTTCATAGTCTGGTTGTATGAAAAAATCATTTGTTGGTCGGTTTGATAGACGATGATTGAGCTTCATGAGTGGGGTATGCACAATAAATTTGGTGTGAGGTAGCTTAAAATTCTGCCAATTTACTGCAAAACTTCCCCAACTTGCTCCGCCAACTTGCTGACCAATAATTTTTTCGGGAATTCCTAAATCTTTGGCCATGCTGAGCGTGAAAGTAGTGGCCGAATAGCAACCAGGGTCGGTTAGGAAGTACGTTTTACCTCGGTACGCCAGTTGTTTTTCGGGTTTATGCCTATCGTTTCGTTTGTTTACTCGATACATAAATTCACCATCACGCTTCATAAAACCTACCCACATCGTGACTGGCGGACCAAAATAATAAGGCTTGAAAATAGCAAAATAGGCTTTTTTCTTAAAAGCTATCGTATCGGCTAAAGTAAAAGGCTTTGGCGAAAGATATTTTAGAAAACGTGAAACGTTTGGAATATATCCGCCACCATTTCCTCTGAAATCAACGATTAGATGCTCAACTTTCAGTTGTTTAATGGTTTTGAATCTGGCTCGTAAAACTCGTTTGAATTTCTGCTCGCTTACATCCAAAAATTTCCCTGACATTGAAAAAGAGGTAATGTCAAGCTTTGCGATGTGATTAACGCTATCCATGATTTTGAGCGAAAGATTCGGTCGGTTGAGGTTTTTGTAGCGTTTTTTATCAATTTTTATAATCTCGTTGTTTGTTTGGCAAGCTACTTTTTTACTGAAAACAGTGTCGTTTTTGGGTAAACGATAAGAAATTTTAATGGAGTCAACTTCACCGAAATATCTTTTATGATAAGTTGGGAATGCACTCACGGCATAGTAATCTTTTACGTGTTCGTTGTCTTTATCGCTCGAAATAAATACCTTGAGTTTCTGAATCAATTGGCCTACTGGTTCGTCGTTAAATGCCAAAACCTCGCTTCCACGAATGATGGTCGAGTCGGCCGAATAATTCAAGGCCAAATAAAATTTCCCATCAATTTTTCGTAGATAAAAAGGCACAAATTTGGCATTTTTTTTATCAAATCGCTTTTTATCGTATCTCAGATTCGTGTGTCCGTCTTTCACTTTTGTCACTAATTGCGATAAAACTCGAAACGTTTCAAGATAGCTAAGTGGTTGATTAACAGAGTTGTAGAGCGAATCATACACCTGATTGTAAGCTTCTCGGCTCATGTAATAGTACATTCCTGGGTGGATTTTCTCGAACCTTTTCTTCAGAAATGCCATATCTGCTCGAATCTCCTCTGGTGTAAAAATATCTTTCGATTTTTGTGCTTGTAGAAAAAGTGGAAACAGTAAAAGAGTAATTAGTTTTTTCATAGTGTTTTAGTGGTGTACTGGATATTAGTGTACTGGGTTTATTGGTTTATTGGTTACTGGTTTATTGGTTTACTGGTTACTAGTTATTTGTGTATTGGTTATTAGTGTTGTCGGTAAATTATTGACTGCTGACCGAT
>NZ_JBMLRC010000095.1:0-2579 GCF_049241225.1 Emticicia sp. | reverse complement strand
GTTGACCGTTGACTGCTGACTATTGACTCAATAATACTATCTAATTTTAACCTTATTTTTAATCAGATTAAGTGTATATTTCAGTACTGTATCTTCATTATTTAGAAAATCTTCGAGGTTTGAATTTACCTCAAAGTCAGGTTGGAGAATCGGTTTATTATATTTTTTTGCATCAACATTATAGAGAATTCTCCCCAACGGCAGCGAAATTTCCAGTTCAGTATTCGGTAATTTTATTGATGAAAACTGAGCCGCCGAGCAGCCATCGTAAGCACCTCCGCAAGTCATACCTACAAACGTACCTATACCCATATTATGAAGTTTTGAAACCAACAATGCCGCCGCCGAAAACGTACCGCCATTCATCAATACATATACATTTTTATTAAACCTAAACTCATCATGTGGGCGTTGTTTTTGTTGGTATTTGCTTTCCAGATAACCATCGGAGTCTCGTACTGTAAATTCTTTATTGAGTCTCGAAGCCGCTTCTTTGGCTAAATACGCATCGTATTTTTTATAATCTTGTTTGAGTCGTTGTAGGCCCTCATCTCGAAAACCTATTTTGTAGGCATCGAATGGCTGACTGGCAAAATATCTCAGAAAGAAAATCGAATAATCAATGATGCCGCCCGAATTTCCTCTTAAATCCAAAATCAAATTTTCTATTTTGTTTTCTTCTAATTTTCTGAAAATCTTGCGGGTTTCTCCTTCAAAATTAGTGCTACGGCCGTAATCTTTCATATCATACATAAACGACCGAATATCAACCATCGCCACTTTCTGACTCGAATCAATCACTCTGTACGAAACAATCCCCGTAGTATCTTCATCGACATCGGGGTAGCGGGTTTCGAGCATTTTTTCCATAAACTCAACACTTTGCCCTTCAACTTTGGTAGTTTTTGGTTTATTCTGTCCTTGTTTCAGATACGTTATCAGAAAACTTTCTTCTTCACCTTTCCACAAATAATACAACTTTCTGAATTCTCGAATCGCATAGTATTTCCTGGCATTTGGGTTAACTCCGTCACCATTATAATATGATATTTTTTCTAAATGTTCTAAGATTTTTTTCACAGGTTGGCCATCAATTTCGAGTATCTCGGTGCCACGTGTAATCTTTTTATCGGCCGAATAATTTCGAGAAACCAACAATTGATTATTGATGTAGCGGACACTAAACGGAAAAAACTTAGGGCGTTCGCTAAACGAATTGCTTTTAGAAAGTAGCCTCCGATCGGGCGACATGTGTGTATGACCACAGCCTACTGCTTGCACTAGCGGTAAGAATGTAAAATAAGCTTCACGAAGCGAATAACGACCCGAAACTCTCTGTAATATTGAATCCTGAAGGAATGCAAAACGTTCCTTTGAGATATACTTGAAAGGGTCAGGATGATATTTTTCAATCTCATTTTTGAGATTCAGGATGTCTTCTTTTATCTGTTCGGAGGTATAGGTTTGTGAGAAACCACTCATCTGAAAGACTAACAGAAAAATGAGAAAGATATATCCTAATTTTATATTCATTTTGGCTTTTTTCATAAACTCAAATCTACTTCAAAATAATTGTCTTTTTAATAACGCATACGAAATATTGTTGCATATTAAACTAAATCCAGCCTAAGTGGTTAGGGGTTGTTATTTTTTTTTACTAATTTTGCAGCCAATTAAAACTACAGTTCTTTGAACGCCTATGCTTAACAGACGCCTCATACGTATTCGTGCGATGCAAGCCCTTTTTGCTTATAAGCAAGCCGAGGGTGCAAATTTTCAATTAGCTTTAGACCTAATTGCCGATCATTTTTCTCCTGACTTGAATTCGATGGAATATCAAGATAAGGAAAAATTAGAAGGTTTAAAAAAATTAGGCCAAAATCTTTTCCAAGAAGCTTTCTCTCGACAAGAAGCCGAAAAGTTTGATGCACCCGACGAAGTGCTACGAATGGTCGAAAAAGCAAAAGAATTTTATCTTCTTAAAAATAAAAAAGACGTTCAGCATTATGCCACACGGATGGTAATCGAAGCCGAAAGAGTATATGAGATATACTTACAAATTTTGCTTCTATTCATCGAGTTGTCCGACCGTGCTAATCAGGATAGTAACGGAGATGCAAAATCAAAGCTTATCGATAATCAAGTTATAAAAGCCTTACGTCAAGAAAAATCGCTCGAAATATTGTGTAGTCGTCGAAGTGTAAGCATGTCCAACGAACAAGTTTTTGTTGCAAAACTCTATCGTGAGGTAATTCGTGCTAATGACCGCTACAAAGAATATGTATCGAAAATCAATCATACGCTTGAAGAAGATTTTGCAATTTTGAAATATCTTCTCAAAAACGTAATATTGAAGCACGAAATCGCTTGGGAATTCTTTGAGAAACAAGATTTGTATTGGATTGATGATATCGAAACGCTTAGAGCGGCCGTTACTCATACTTTTCAGGGATTAATCGAAGAAGGTAGATTAAAATTGGCTACCTTAGATGAAGAATGGGACGAAAGAAAAGAATTCTTGCAGACTTTGTATCAGAAAAGTATTCTCGAAACCAAAGATTTAGAAGAAATTCTGATTC
>NZ_JBMLRC010000094.1:0-12509 GCF_049241225.1 Emticicia sp. | reverse complement strand
GATTTGATAATAAAATCTCTACGAGTTGTCATAGTTTTATACTGATTGAATATTTTGTACTTGATTGAATACTAAATGATTTGTTGAATAAACTCAAATTGCTTTTGTTCACTAAAAATTGCTTCAACTGGAAAGTCTAAACCTTTCAGAACCGAGCAATGGATTACGCCTTCATCGGTTTTCTTGATAAGTTCGTACTGTCCATTCTTGATAACATACTGTTCTACTACTTTTGCTTCTACGTCAACCAGCCAATATTCTAATACTTGATGAGCCTCAAAATCTCTGAATTTTATGCCACGGTCTCTTTCAGCTGTACTATCTGATAAAACTTCAACGATAAAATCTGGCACTGGAAAAAGCGATTGATTGGGTTGAATCAAATCGGCCTTTTCTTTACTGAAAAACATAACATCTGGCTCATAGTCATTTCTGGTGAACCTTGCCATTACTTTTTCGTGCGTAACTCTGCCAAGTTTATGTTTTAGAGCATAAATACTAAGAATTCTAAACAGATTTTCACTTGCTTGAGCATGGCTACTTTTTACGGGTGAATGCACAATAATTTCACCATTAATAAACTCAGCTTTCAAGTCATCTGTGACCCAATTATAAAATTCTTCTCTTTTTTGTTGCTCATTTCGAAGCATATCTTGGGCTTTTTCCAAGATTTTAAATGCTTCGGGAGTATCCATGATTAAACCCAGTATTTCGGAAGTTGCGTTCATACGATTTTGATTAAAACCCTGTAAATCTAATAAAAATTTTAAATTTTCAGTGGTTTTTTCTACCAAATCACTTATAACTCAGTCCAGCACCGAATTTAAATAGAGCATAATTTGGCTCCAAATAACCCGGTACATCAGATTTGTTTTCTTGTACTGCTTTTTCTGAAATTGGTATCGTAAAAGGCATTTTTCCTGTTGGGTTGAATGCTCCGCTAACAATATCCAAAAGAGCATCTTGGGTTGTTCCGAAAGTTGCTAAGATTGACTTCGCTTTGCCCTTATCAATTTCGTCAATCACCCAAGGATTTGTAAAGTTGATAGCCAAAATGGTTGGTTTTGCATTCAAAATTTCATTGACATGGGCAACATCAACTTTGTTTTTTGAAAGACTCAATTCGATGGCTTGTCCGCCCGAACTAAACAAACCGCCAGCACTCGGAATCAACCATAAAAGCACTACATCGGCTTCTTCTTTGGTCGAAACAAATTCGATGTTTGGGTTTTGAATAGTTGGCTTATTTACATTGATTGCCGAAGTTTGAGCTTGTCCTCTTCCGCTACTTTCTTTGTAAGTTTCAAAATACACTTTTGTGCGGCCACCATCGGCTTTCTTTGAAATCGGTAAAAGTTGGGCATCATTTCTGAGCAAAACAATTGATTTTCTGAGTGCTAAATCTGCTTTTTTCTGAAACTCAGCATTTCCAACCGTTTTTACCGCATTTTCTACATCAACATAAGGATTTTCAAATAAACCCAAATCAAATTTTTCTTTCAATAATTTGGCAATTGATTCATTGATTCGCTCTTCTGTTACCATTCCTTTCTTGACGGTTTCGAGTAAAAGAGCAGGGTCAGCTCCGCCCGAAAAAATATCAACCCCAGCATCGAGGGCTTTTTGGTAACGTTGAACTATCGTAAGGTTTTCAACTCCCCACGGCATCATGTCAATCGGGCCAGTATCAGAGTTGATAATGCCTTTGAAGCCAAGTTTTTTACGCAGTAAGTCTTGAATAATAGCCTTATTATAAGAAAAACCTACGGCTTCCATACTTTTATCCTTTGGAGCAGAATAATATGGCATGATAGAAGAAGTTCCTGCATCAATGGCCGCCTTGAAAGGTTTTACGTGATAATCAAACATTCCGCCTGGGTAATGAGCATACTTTCCCCAATCGAAGTGCGAGTCTTGTCCGCCCTCTTGTGGGCCACCACCTGGGAAATGCTTGGTAGTCATGGCTACCGAGTTTTTATTGAGTTTTGTGCCTTGAAAGCCCAAAACTATTTCCCGAATCATGTTGGAAGCTAAATCAGCATCTTCGCCAAAAGTTCCTTCCGTACGTTGCCAACGTGGTTCGGTCGATAAGTCGGCCATGTACATATAGCCTTTTCTGAGTCCGACCGAAGCCCATTCTTTGGCAGCAATTTCGGCAAACTCACGAGTCAATTTTAAATCTCGCATGGCAGCCATGCCTAATTCTCCTGGCCATCTTGAGAAAACTGTTGTACCTACGCTCAAACCGACTGAGGCATCAACCGTTACATGGTTTCGTGGATTTGAGGCAACAATCGCTGGAATTCCCAAACGTGAGGTTTCGCACAATGCCTGCAAATTATTCGACCAATCGGCCATTGTTTTGGCACTTGTATTTGCTCGCAAAATAAAATGACGCAGATGAAAATTCATCACACCTTTGGTTGTTCCTGCCGACGACATCATCGGTACAGCCAAAGGCTTGCGAGTGAACATATTGTTGGGCTGAATCAAATCTTCTTCATTAAACCCACTCGAAATTTCGGTTCTTGGGGCATTCGCCTGAAAGACATTATCGCCCGCCATACGAGTAGTGCTGATAATCATGAAGCCAATTTTTTCTTCAAGGGTCATCTGCGAAATCAAATCTTTGATTCGGGCTTCTTGCGGTAAACGCCAATCTTCGTACTTATCAAGTTTGCCGTTTTTATTGAGGTCTTTAAATTCTAAACCGTTGACTTTCAGTGTTTTCACCGAACGATACCCCAATGTGGGTTGTACGGGCTTTTGGGCATAACCGACCGTTGCACAAAACAAAGCAACTCCAATAAAATGTATTTTTTTCATGATAGGTTAAATAGATGGCGTTGAAAAATGATTTATTTCAATTCACGGATTTTGATATTTCTGAACGAAACATTATTGCCGTGGTCTTGAAGCAAGATATTTCCTTTATCGGCTGCACCAAATCCGTTATAGTCTTTGTATTTTGAACGAGCCACTAAAGCATTGAAAACATTGCTCTTACGCTCATATTCTACTACTTTGAAGCCATTTAGCCAGTGCTGAACGATATTGTTTGGATAGACAATCACACGGCCTTGATTCCAATCACCAATTTTCTTGATGAAACGTCTGTCCATTTTCAAATCTTTGTCGATTTTGTAAGAAGGAATCAAATCGTATAAACTCGCCAATGTACGATTTCCAACTGCTCCCATTTTTGCATCGGGGTGCTTTTCGTCATCAAGCACTTGGAATTCAAGTCCGATACCAGATTTTCCGTTAGAATCAAAAGCTTCGTTTACGAAATATTTCACACCCGAATTAGCACCTTCGGTAAGTTTAAACTCAAAAACTAATTCAAATGCACCAAATTGCTCATTCGTAACAATATCATTACCTGTTTCAGAACCATCTGACGGACTAACGTTGATTGTTCCGTCAACTACTGCCCAATGTTGTTTTGGCATTTCAGTTCCGTGAACGGCTCTCCAACCCGTGAAATCTTTACCATTGAAAAGCATTTTGAAGCCTTGTGCTTTTTCTTGTTCCGAAAGATTATTCAAAAGTAAATTTACAACTGGACAATTATCCAACGGACTTGGTTTGAGATTTTCGGTCTGAATTCTGATGTTTTTCCAACGAATTTTCATGCCCTCTTTCATTGGCCCGTAGATTGAGTGTACTTGCAAAGCAATGAAACCTTGTGCAGTCATATCATCAATTACATGGGCTGTTGGAACGCCATTGATGAATGTACGAAGTGTATTTCCGATGGCTTCAATGCGGTATTTATTCCACTGACCAACTGGCTTGAATGCTTTTTTACCTTCAGGATTATTATTTGGAATATACAACCAATCACGACGGCCTTCATCATAAATAGCACCCGACCAAGCTCTTGGTGAAGGGTCAACTTCCATTTGGTAGCCATGCACACGACCTTCTTTATAGTCAGGTTTTGAAAGGCTACGGAACTGTACGCCGCCATTCATTTCATCATCAAGTTTGAGGTCGAGTTCGAGAATAAAATCGCCGTAGTCTTTTTCGGTGCAGAGAAATGAGTTTGGTGTGTCTTTGACGGTTGTACCAACTATTTCGCCATTTTCTACTATATATGTAGCTTTGCCGCCACGTTGAGTCCAGCCTTTTAAATCTTTACCATTGAATAGGCTTTTCCACTGCTCTTTTTGAGCGTGCGTATGTGAAAATGCCCCTATTGTGAGTAGAAGTACAAGAATTTTTTTCATTTTTAAAATTACTACTTGAGTTGAATAATAAATCAAAATTAGGCATTAAAAGAATACCAATCTAATATCTATTTAACCAAAAATATTAAGATTTTGATATTTAATTGACCTAATTCTTGTAGATAGGGTCAAGAAATAGGTATAATGAAACACTAAAAGAAACTAATCGGCCGAAAAAACGATTTTCTATGTATTAGTTTTCACTTCATTCAATTAAGCTATAACTCATGGAAGAAATAAATCTTTTTTCTCCGCTCCAAATAAAGGGTATTACATTAAAAAATAGAATCGTGATGTCGCCGATGTGCCAATATTCGGCCACCGATGGTTTTGTGGATGATTGGCATTTTGTGCACTTAGGTAGCCGAGCCGTTGGAGGTGCTGGTTTGATAATTACAGAAGCAATGGCGGTTTCGCCCGAAGGAAGGATTTCGGCCGGAGATTTGGGCTTGTGGAAAGACGAACACATTGCACCAATTCGCCGAATTACAGATTTTATTCACAAACAAGGCTCAGTTGCGGGTGTGCAACTCGCTCATGCAGGCTACAAGGCAAGTTCGGCTGTGCCGTGGGAAGGTGGTAGATATATTTCAACCGAAGAAGGTGGCTGGCAACCAGTTTCGCCAAGTGCTACTTTATTGACCGACCAAAAAACTTACTCAAAAGAGCTAACAAAGGCTGATATTGAACAAATCGTTGAAGATTTCAAGCAAGCTGCCAAGCGTGCTATCGAGGCAGGCTTTAAAGTCATAGAAATTCATGCTGCACATGGTTATTTACTGAATGAGTTTCTTTCGCCAGTAGCCAACAGACGAGCTGATGAGTTTGGAGGAAGTTTTGAAAACCGTTCGAGGGCATTGATGTTGGTAATTGATGCCGTGAAAGAAGTTGTTCCTGCCGAAACACCACTTTTTGTCAGAATTTCGGCCACAGATTGGCGTGCTGACGGCTGGAAGATTGAAGACTCAGTTAGACTTTCGGCTATTTTGAAAGAAAAAGGAATTGATTTGATTGATTGTTCGACGGGTGGATTTGTCGCTCCGAAAGAAATTCCGATTGCACCAAACTATCAAGTACCTTTTGCCGAAGAAATAAAAGCCAAAGTTGGTATAAAAACAGGAGCAGTCGGGCTAATCACTTCGGCTGAACAAGCCAATGAAATTATCATTTCGGGCAAAGCTGATTTGGTGTTTTTAGCGAGAGAATTATTGCGTAATCCATATTTTCCGCAAAGTGCAGCTCACGAACTGGGTTTTGATATTGAGTTGCCGAGTCAATATTTGAGAGGGAAGAAATAATATAAGGGCGAACAGGATGCGACCGAGCGTCGGCCGCCGTCGCTCGGTTCGCCCCACAAATGTTTAGAAGTTTACTTTAATAGACTCCAGGTATTTTTTGCTGGTTTGGCCGCATTCGAGAGCAGTGCGGCCTTTTACTGGCACCGAATCAAGCTCAATGATATTCCAGCCTTTGAATTTAATCTTTTCTAAATTCTCAAAAATTGCAGGAAAATCTACTCTTCCTTGTCCCAGTTCCACAAACTGATAACCAGACTTTGAATCAGTTACTTTCGTATCTTTTATGTGCGTTGCGTACAAAATGTCTTTATATTTTAGCACTGCATCGGCTGCATTTCCTCCGCCTTGCGTGTAGTGAGCCACATCCAACAATGCCAAAATATATTTATGATTCATCTCGTTGAAGATAATATCTACTTCTTCGGGGGTTTCGCCGAGTTGATTCATATGATTGTGATACGCTGGCTGAATGCCCGTTTCGCCTTTTACAACCTTTGCCACTTCGCTCATGTTTTTGGCGTATTTCTTCAACTCTTCGGTTGTTGGAAGGCGGTCTTTCGGACGAGAATTATTGGTTATCTGCAAAGATTTTCCGCCCAAAGCTTTAATGAATTTTGCGTGGTTGAGGTGCGTTTCAATATCTTTTGTAATATCATCTTGAATACTTACATTTCCACTCGAAAACATTGCAAGTTGTAAACCACTTTTTGTAATGGTGTCTTTCAAATCTTGTGGTTTATCTTTGAAAGGAGCGTAAGTATTAGCTCTTAGCTGGATTCCTTTGAAGCCTAAAGCGGCAATATCGCCGATGGCTACTAAATCATTACCATTCCATGTGATAGCCGAATAGGCGATTTTATGTTTACTTTTGGCGGCCAATACTTCTAAAGATAAAAAGGACGATGCTGTAAGGATAGATGCTTGTGTAAGAAAATCTCTTCTGTTCATAGTTTTATAGATATTGAGGGTTGATTTTTTGACCGAAATCATGGCTACAAGTTATGTGATTTCTTGTAAATAATAATGCCACAACTGGTTATATTTACTAACAGTTGTGGCATTGTGTTGTTTGATAGATTTTGTTTCAAAAAAGAGGACTCCTCGAAGTGGAGGAGTCTCTCTGAGTACTATGATGAAACAAATCTACTAAATATTAATATCCTGGGTTTTGAGCAAAAGCACCTGGATTCGAGCGGTCGATTTGAGTTTGTGGAATTGGTCTCACATAGTGTTTGTCTGCCACGGCCTGAGCTTGAGGATTATGTCTTTTCACTCTTTCTACTAAAAGCCCCCAACGTTTCAAATCTAACCAACGCATTTGCTCACCTGCCAACTCTCTTGCACGCTCTTCTACAAGGAAATCGAATGTCATCTGAGCTTCTGTAATCCTCATAGCTTCTTTTCTACCCGGCCAGCCTGCACGCTGACGTACAATATTTACATCTGCGGTTGCTTCTGCTCTTTTACCTAATTGAAGGTTTGCTTCTGCACGCATCAGATAGATATCTGCCAATCGCCAAACAAAATAGTCTCTCGAGCCTCTTGGTTCTGTTCTGTCCGAACGCTTAGTGTCGAAGAATTTTTGTAAAGGTGGAAATAATGATTCATTATAAGCACTCGGAACCAATACTTGATATTTTCTTTTGGCTCTTTCTTCTCTGCTCATCTCGAAGCCAGGTATGAAGATTGTGGTATCTCCCGCAGCAAACGTAACACGAGACTTTGAGTTATCAAAAGAAGTATTGAAAGACCCTGGATTGTTACATAACCAAGTATCTCTAAACGACTTCTTGTAACGAGAATCGTTTACTCTTTCGCCAAAAACTGTGTTTAAGCAATAAGATGTAGGTCTAAGGCGTCTAAACGGACGACCCCAGAATACGTCACGTACCATACCCGCCTGTATATCATATACCATACCAAAAAACAAATGGAGGTTATTACCGCCACCACCTTCGCCACCTACATTGGTAGCATTGGCAATCTGGTCAGCCGTGTATTGAACTGCGAAAACAACTTCTGAATTTAATTGATTATTTTCGTCATGTACTGCTGCAAAATCATCTAAAAGTCTAAAATTATACTTTGTAATCAGGTTAGTACACAAATCAGCGGCTTTTTGGAAATCATCAGCGGCTTTATTTGGCCCGTAAGCTTTCGCTAAATACACCTTTGCTAAAAGTGCTTCGGCGGATGCTCTTGTAGCTCTACCATAGTCAGTCGAATGAGCTTTATTCTCAAGGTCGGCGATAGCCTCATTACAGTCCTTGATTATTTGAGCATAAACTTCAGCATCACTATTTCTTTTTGTATCCTTAGTCGGGCCGGTTGTTTCGGTGAGTCTCAACTCAACTGGGCCATATTGTTGATGTAAAATATAATAATAATGAGCCCTTAAAAACTTTGCCTCTGCTACCCTTAGCTTCTTTGTAGCATCCGAAATACCTGGTATTGTAATACTTGCTCGCCCGATGATAGCATTACAAGTATTGATACCCCTATATAATTCATCCCACAAAATAGCAAGGTAATCTACCGTAGGTTGTATTTGGTTATCGTAGAAGTGAAACCCTTTATAAGCACCATCAGCTCCGGTAGCATATATATCTGTACCGTATTCGGTAAGTGTTAACCCTAACTGAGTACCATAGAATGTTCTTAATGACGAATATGCAGCTCTTGTGGCATCTTCAAAGCCTTTTGCTGTATTCATGTAATCGTTACCAATCTGTGAAACGACGGTTTCTTTTAGTAAATCTTGGCAAGAGGTACTCAAAAGTAGAAGACCACCAAGTGCTATTCCTTTTAACTTATTTATTTTCATTTTAATTAATGCTTTAGAAGTTGATATTTAGACCAAAAGTAGTTACAGTTGTAGATGGAGTTACGTTACTATTAACCTCTGTAGTACCTGTTGCAGAAGTTGTGATAGCAGCTTCTGGGTCAACACCATTATATTTAGTCAGGTAAGATGACCAAATTTTGGGCTGTTGAATAGATGAGAAAATACGGATAGATTCTGCTCCTATCTTCTTCGCAACGCCACTTGGCAAACTATAGCCGAAGTTTATGTTTCGTAGTTTTATGAAGCTTCCATCATAATAGAATAAAGAAGAGTTAAACACTGGGAACTCTTGGTTACTTCTTGGACGTGGGAACTCATTGGTTGGGTTATTTGGGGTCCAGTAGTCAACTTTAATTTGTTGATAGCGACCTGCCAACGCTAATTGGTTTCTGTGGAATCCAGACAAAATAGTATTGCCAAAACGACCAAATAAGAAGAAACTTAGATCAAATCCTTTGTATTCAAATCTGTTTGTAAGACCACCCGCCCATTTCGGAACGTCATTACCAATAATCACACGGTCAGCGGCTGTGATTCTACCATCGCCGTTTGTATCCTGAATCTTGATTTGCCCTACTTCAGAACCAAAAGCTCTGGCTTGGTCTGCTTCATTTGTTTGCCAAATACCTACTTTCTTGAAGTCATAGTAAGTGTTTAGGGGTTGTCCAATAAACCATCTGTTACCCACATCATCTACTTTACCGTTGTATAATTCTACGATTTCTTCTTTGTTCTTAGTGAATTGGAAATCGGTAGTCCACTTAAATCCACCTCTTGTATCTACGTTCACGGTTGTAAAACCGAGTTCAATACCTCTGTTTCTTGTATGACCTACGTTTCTTGTTACGGCGTTGAACCCTGTAGAACCTGGCAAGAAGTCAGATAGAAGCAAATCAGTAGTATTTGTTTCGTACAATTCTAATGAACCTTGTACACGACCACGGAATATTGAGAAATCGAGACCAATGTTAGCGTTTGCCGAAGACTCCCATCTTAAATCTGCATTACCAATCGTATTAGGTCTGTAACCAAACGCACCTGTTGCACCAAACGCATAAGTAGTACGACCCAACAATCCTTGTGTTTGGTAAGGAGATACCCCAGTGTTACCTACTTTACCCCATCCACCTCTCAGTTTCAATAAATCAACCCAAGATATTTGCTTCATGAACGCTTCATTTGTGATATTCCAACCTAAGGCAAATCCAGGGAAATTACCATACTTGGTATTCTCACCAAAACGACTCGAACCATCACGACGCATTGTCAATGTCACTAAATATTTATCATTAAATGCATAGTTTACACGACCCATATATGAGTTGATAGTCCATTCAATAAGGTTGGAACCAACTCCCAAAACAGAGGACGCAGAGTTGAGGCTATAGAATGACTGTGTTTGAGCAGGCACACCCTGAACACTCGCTCCAAAAGTTTCGAAATTGTCTTTTTGAATAGATTGAACACCTGTTACGTTGAGAGAGTGCTTTCCAAAGTTTTTGTTATAATTCACGATGTTTTCCATGGTGAAGTTAAATCCAAAACGGTTTTCATTGAACGCCTGTGAGTCCCCACGACGACGAGCATTAGTTTCTGAACCAATGAAACGTCCCCAACGTGAAATTGTAAAGTCTGGGCCTAAATTTAAACGATACGTAAGGCCATCTAAAATTTTAACTTCTGCAAAGATTGAGTTAAAAATTCGGTATCTTTTTGTATTGTCAATATTTACACCATCCACTACTTCTGAAAGTGGATTAGATAACAAGGCGTCGTTGGTAGGCTCAAAAATCAATGAACCATCTGCGTTATATGGAGTTCCTAAAGGATTAGCACTCAAAGTATTTGCATATGGGTTTAAGTTTTCACCATTTCTGATTGAATACATCATATATGATGAGATTCCCACTTTCAATCTTTTATTTATCTGATGGTCGATATTGGCACGAAGCGAATTACGTGTAAAGTCTAATAATTTTGTAATCCCTTTGTCCTGGAAAAAGCCAGCTGAGATATAAAATGAAGTTTTCTCATTTCCGCCTTGAATACCTATAGTATGGTTTTGCATCATACCCGTTCTCAAAATCAAATCTTGGTATTGGGTATTTCTTCCAGCAGCAATACCAGCGGCAACGTTAGGGTCGCCACCCAAAACTGCAACTTTTGCATCAGCAGCTGCATCTGCAACCCCTGTTGGAACAGGGTTTCCAGCAGCGTCTCTATACAAACCAGTGGCTCTGTAAGCCTCTCTTACATATTCGGCAAATTCTTCTCCCGAAAATAACTCCAATTGACTGTAAGCGTTCGAAGCTCCTGCATAAGTATCAAGAGTAACTGTTGTTTTTCCTTTATTGGCACCTCTTTTGGTAGTTACCAAGATTACACCATTTGCCCCCCTAGCACCATAAATGGCCGTTGCAGTGGCATCCTTCAAAACCTCCATAGATTGGATGTCATTTGGGTTAATGTCTTCGTAACCGGCCGATAACGGAATACCATCTACAACATAAAGAGGGTCGTTACCTGCATTAAATGACCTACGACCACGAATAAGGATACGTGGTGCTGCACCAGGCTTTGAACCAGACTGTGAAACATCAACACCTGCCGCACGACCTTGTAAAGCCTGACCTAAGTTAGTAAGGGGCATTTCTGTGATTTGTTTGGCAGTTACTTGCGAAATTGCACCTGTTGTTTGACTTTTTTTCTGAGAACCATAACCAACAACTACCACCTCATTCAAAGAAGCAGCATCCTCTTCCATCGTTACATCAACATTATTTTGGTTACCTACAACCACTTCTTTTGCTTTATAGCCAATGTAGCTAAATACCAAAGTCGCATTGTTAGCTGCTTGTACCGAAAACTTTCCTGCTGCATCAGAGATTGCTCCTTGTGATGTACCTTTTACTGTTACGCTTACTCCTGGCAGCGGATTGCCACCAGTATCGGAGACCTTGCCTGATACTGCTCTGCTCTGGGCTACGGACAACTGCCAGCTAATCAAAATAGCCAAGCTGAGCATCATCTTTTGTAGTAATTGTTTCATACTCAATTAATAAAGGATTAGTTAATAAATAAAGGTAAAAAATAGACGAACTAAAAATAAGTAAATTTTTAATTAGAATAATTACAAAACTACATTTATTATCAAATTACTACCACTAAAATTTGACCCATTTCTAATATTTTTTTGACAAATAAGCCTTTCAATAATGTACTTTGTGTCATTTATGTCGTAAATTAGCTGTCATAATCTATTATTTAGTCGCACAAATAGAATGTTTCTAATAAATTTTATAAAAGAAATTAGTTAAAACACCTATAAAGGTCGGACCTAAACATGATTCTTGAAAAAATGAAACCTCAGTTACTCAAAATATCAAATCCTGCTGATTCTTCATTCAATCTGTTTGTGCAAGAAACGCCTTACTTCTCTACACCTTGGCATTACCATCCAGAGTATGAAATAGTATTAGTTTTGGAAAGTACAGGGAAACGTTTTGTGGGAAGTTCAATCACTGATTTCAAGCCTGGTGATTTGTGCATGATTGGCTCATATTTGCCACACTACTACCGCAACGATGAAGATTTTTATAACAAAGATTCTAAGCTGAAAGCCCGCTCGTTGGTTATTCACTTTTTAGAAGATTTTTTAGGCGAAAAATTCCTTCAATTACCCGAAAGTCAGGCCATAAAAGCTTTACTCGAACGCTCGAAAAGAGGCCTAAGCTTTGGTGAAAAAACGGTTGCGAAAGTAACGCCTAAATTCAAGAACTTACCAAATTTGGTAGGCATGGAACGGTTATTGGAGATGATTTCGATTCTGACGATCTTATGCGAAAGTGAAGATAAACAAGACCTCACGACCAACCCAATTTCGCTCCGAAATGAAGTTGATTCGGCTCGTATGAACAAAGTATTTGAGTATGTGATGCTCAAGTACCAAGAAGAAATTCAATTGAAAGACGTTGCCGATTTGGCAAATATGAGTGAGTCGGCTTTTAGTAGGTATTTTAAAAAGCGTACTCGCCGAACTTTTACGCAGTTTTTGGCCGAAATACGCATCGAACATGCTTGTAAACTATTGATGGTCGATAAAATGAGTGTAGCCGAGATTTCGTTTGAAAGTGG
>NZ_JBMLRC010000093.1:0-1440 GCF_049241225.1 Emticicia sp. | reverse complement strand
TGCGATAGTGTCAAAGGCTTTGGTTGCGTTTCGATATAAAGGGAGAAAAACTAAGGAAAAGGTTGGATGAAAATGAAAATTTTTTTTATAAAATTTATAACTAATTGAAAACCAAACACTTATATCAAAATAAACTTTTTGTAGCTTACCGAAGTCTTTTATAAGAAAGCCGTTTATAGGTAATCGTAAAAAATTGATTTATTTTTATCCTTCAAATAAAGGCAACATAATGATACAACTTTTTCATTCACTTTCATGGCTTTTCATTATCGTAACGTTTCTGCCATTGGTCAATAATCCTCATTGGTTTTTTAGGGTTTTTGATTTCGGAAAAATACAGCTTTTTATCTTTCAAGTACTTCTGCTGATGCTTTCTGTTTGCTTCATGACTTTCTCAGAGCCTCTATTGCTCACGCAGATTGGTTTGACTCTCAGTATCTGTTACATTGCCACGATTCTTTATATTTACACACCTCTCTACAAGGTCAAAAATGCTCAATTTTCCGATAAATCTTCAAAACCCATCACCATTATTTCGACCAATGTTTACCAGTTCAACACAGAATATCAGCGTTTTATAGATTTTATAAAGAAAACTCAACCCGATGTTTTTATAACAATGGAGTCGAACCAAGCTTGGGACGATGCCATGAAAGTGCTGGAAGCCGATTATCCATATTTTCATAAAATCCCGTTGGAAAATACATACGGAATGCACTTTTATTCTAAACTTAAAGCTGAGAAAATTACACCCTATTTCTTTGTAGCCGATGATATTCCGAGTATCGAGGCAGATTTGGTAAGTGAAGATAATTTTAAGTTCACGGTATTTGCATTGCATCCGCCGCCGCCCAGCCCAACCGAAGAAGAAACCTCGAAAGAACGTGACGGCGAGCTTTTATCAATCGCTAAGAAAATCAAAAATTCGCCCAAACAAACATTTATTGCCGTTGGCGATTTCAATACAGTTGCGTGGGGACGCTCATCAAGATTATTCCGAAAAACTTCCGAAATGATTGACCCACGAATGGGACGAGGATTTATTTCTACCTTTCATGCAAAATATCGTTTACTGAGATTTCCAATCGACCAGATTTTTCACACGCCCAACGTTTTTGTTGATGAACTCAAAGCCTTAGAAAATGTCGGTTCTGACCACTTACCTATTTACTGCCGATTCGCAATCAATCATTTTGATGATTCGCAGGAAGAACTTGTAAAAACATTGGAGAAAGGTGAAATGAAAAAAGTCAACAAAATCATTCAAGATGGTATTGAAGAACAAAGTGACCGTGAAGAAGTAGTAACCGAATGAGACTTATCAACTAAAATCCCAGATTCGGTTTGGCGTAATGCAGTAATCCATTTTTACATCAAACTCATCTACATCGCTGATTTCGTCAACAGGCTCAAAAATCGAAAGACCGATTTTCATGACAT
>NZ_JBMLRC010000092.1:32643-66602 GCF_049241225.1 Emticicia sp. | reverse complement strand
ATTAATAAAACCGTAACTTTGGCCACAAATATAACAAAGCTATGAATCTTGACTTAACAGGAAAAACGGCCTTAGTATGCGGCAGCACACAAGGAATTGGAAAAGCCACAGCCATAGAATTGGCTCTTTTGGGTGCGAGCATTACACTTGTTGCTAGAAATGAAGATAAATTAAGGTCTGTATTAGATGAATTACCACGCAAAAAAGGTCAGAAACATCGCTACCTGTTGATAGATTTCTCAAAAACAAATCAAATTAAATCTCGCATCGAACGTCATTTGAAGAAGTATCCAGAAGCACATATTTTGGTCAATAATACAGGTGGGCCAGTTGGAGGGGCAGTGCTTGAAGCCAGCACAGAACTTTTTGTACAAACATTCAATGAACACGTTGTTTCGGCTCAAATTCTGACGCAGGCAGTAGCTCCAAGTATGATAAAGGCTGGTTTTGGTCGAATTATTAATATTACTTCGGTCGGAATGAAGCAGCCAATAGTTGGTTTGGGGGTGTCAAATACAATACGTGGTGCGATGGGTAATTGGGCCAAGTCAATGGCCAATGAGTTGGGGAAGTTTGGTATTACGACCAATAATGTTTTGCCGGGTTATACCACAACTGCTCGTTTGCAGAAAGTAAACGAAATGCGAGCTGCTTCTACGAATAAATCTGTGGCAGAAGTAGAGCAAGAGTTAATCAAAGACATTCCGATTGGTCGGTTCACTTCGCCGCAAGAAACTGCTGCTGTAGTGGCATTTTTATGTTCGCCTGCGGCTGCTTCGGTTAATGGAGTAAGCATTCCAGTTGATGGTGGAAAAACGAGTAGTTTGTAAAGCCCCTCTCCTGATTGGTAAAAATATTAGAGATTGATGATTAAGGATTGGAGATTGTAGATGTGCATTTTACTTCTACAATTTACAATCCCTAATCACTAATACTCAATTAAATCTTTAAATAGGGGGCTTTTACGCTTGTTTAGCTACTTGAATGTTGAAAGCTAATCTTACTTCATCACTTACAACTACGCCACCAGCTTCCGTAACTGCACCCCAAGTAAGACCAAAATCTTGACGATTGATTTTACCCGAAATATCAAAACCTGCTTTTGTATTGCCGTAGAAATCACCCATGATTCCACCAAATTCAGCTTTTAAAGTTACTGATTTAGTTGTTCCTTTGATTGTCAAATCGCCAGTTACTGTATATGTATCATCATCAACTTTTTCCATTGAAGTAGAAGCAAAAGTCAATTTCGGGAAGTTTTCTGCATCAAAGAAATCTGCTGATTTCAAGTGACCATCTCTTTGCTCTTGTCCAGTCGAGATGCTGTCGATGTCAGCCGAGAAACTTACTTTTGCACCTGCAAAATCTTCATCATTTGTTGTTTCTACGCTTCCTTCGTAAGTGCCGAAGTTACCTGTTACAGTCGAAATCATCAAGTGTTTTACTTTGAAGTTTACTTCTGAGTGCGTTGGGTCAATAATCCAAGTTGCCATTGTTTTGTAAAGTTTAAATTTTATGAATATTTTTAATAATGTTCTTACATTGTATGTATATACATATAATACAAATAAGACTAATAAAAGGTTTCACAGAAATAAAAAAAAGTGTTATTCTTTTTTTAGAATAACACTTTTAGATAATCAAGTGTTTGATTATCAGTCGATTATTTCTTTGAAGTTTCTTTCAAAATTCCTTCACAAATGTCTTTGACAATGCTTGGGCCTTCGTAGATAAAGCCCGAATATACTTGTACGAGCGATGCCCCCGCATTGAGTTTATCAATGGCATCTTGGGCTGTGTAGATTCCTCCTACACCAATAATAGGGAATGCTTTGTTTGATTTTTCGGACAAATATCTGATTACTTCGGTTGAGCGGTCGGTGAGGGGTTTTCCGCTTAATCCACCCGCTCCGATTTCGGTAACTGTTTCTTTATCAGATACTAAGCCTTCTCGGCTGATGGTTGTGTTGGTGGCAATTACGCCCGCTGTGCGAGTTTCTTTCACGATTTCGATGACATCATCGAGTTGTTCGTTGGTCAAATCGGGGGCAATTTTCAAGAGAATTGGCTTTGGTTTTGACTTTCGGCCGTTGTCTCTTTCCAAAACTTTCAAAATATATTTTAGTGGCTCTTTTTCTTGTAAATCTCTCAGCCCTGGAGTATTTGGCGAGCTTACGTTTACTACAAAATAATCAACGTAAGGGTAAAGGTCATTGAAGGCTTTGAGGTAATCATAGACGGCATCATCATTTTCGGTGACTTTGTTTTTACCGATGTTTCCACCGATAATCACTTTTGATTTGCGTTTACGCAGATTATTAGCTGCTTCGATTGAGCCTTCGTTATTGAAACCCATACGATTGATGAGTGCTTCGTCGGGTTTTAGTCTGAAAAGACGAGGCTTTTCATTGCCTGCTTGAGGCTTTGGCGTAACCGTTCCGATTTCGATAAACCCAAAACCAAGATTTGAGAGCTGGTCAGTCCAAACACCATTTTTATCGAAACCAGCCGCTAGTCCTACGGGGTTTTTGAAGCGTAAACCAAAAACTTTTCTTTCGAGACGAGCATCTTTTTTCTCAAAAATCAATCTCAAAATACTGGGCATGAGCGGAATTGCACAAGCAGTTTTGAGGGCATTCATCACAACGTAGTGAATTTTCTCAGCGTCGTAGCGAGTGAGGTATGGGAATACAAAACTTTTGTAGAAACTCATTTAGGCTTTAAAAATTTAGGTTTTATGTAAGTGTTTTTTGCAAATTATTTGATACTCCTTTTGTGGTTTTGAATGGCACCAAAACCAAATCTTGAATTTTATATAAGACTTTTTGAGTATTAAAAATATACAGCAAAGCAGAACGAATAGATAGGTTTACAAAAGTACGATTTATCCACAAAATTTCCGCAAAAATCGCTTACAACATTTTGATGATGAAATGATGGATTTGAAAAGTAC
The DNA here is from genome assembly GCF_049241225.1 of Emticicia sp. Lineage (NCBI taxonomy): Bacteria > Pseudomonadati > Bacteroidota > Cytophagia > Cytophagales > Leadbetterellaceae > Emticicia > Emticicia sp. The sequence continues at coordinate 63,649 of NZ_JBMLRC010000092.1, read as the reverse complement.
AATTTTTTATTGACTTGGTTCAATTGCCTGTGCGGCTAATTTACACTCAAATATAAGTTCATCCTCATATTTTTAAGGTTTAGATCAGTATTTTATTGCTTCATCATCTTTGTTTTCCTGATTTAATCTTGATTTTACAAATTTGTATTACTAAAAGTGTCTTCTAAAAAAAATTATAAAAACTTTGAACCTTTTAAAAGTTTCCTGAGTTTCTTAGAGTATAAAAACAATTTATTACAATGAAACTGGGTCATTTTTAAGAGCAAATAATGGAAGTAAGAGAGCGTATATTAAAAACTGCCGAAGAACTTTTTATGAAGTTTGGGATTCGTAGTGTGACAATGGACGAGATTGCTTCTGAACTCGGGATTTCGAAGAAGACAATTTACATGCACTTTGAGGATAAAGATGCAATCGTACATGAAGTTGCTACATTCAGAATGAGTTGTGAGCAGGATATTTCCGAACAGATTTGGAAAGAAGCCGAAAATCCGATTCATGAAGTTGTCAAAGAAATAGAAATGTTGCAAACCCACGTTGCGGCTCTAAATCCAGTAGTTATTTATGATTTGAAAAAGTATTATCCAAAGACATGGGCGGTTTTTCAACAACACAAACAAACGATTTTTTTGGATATAACCCGTCGTAATCTGCAAGAAGGGGTAAATCTGGGGCTTTACAGACCCGAAATTAATATTGAAGTCTTATCAAGATTACGCATGGAAGAAATTGATTTTGCGTTCGACCAAAGTGTTTTTCCGAATAATGTCTTTAATCAGTTTGAGATTCATCAAACGTTTATCGACCACTTTCTGAGGGGAGTGCTAACGCCAAAAGGTTTAACCGTTTACGAACAATATATAAATACTGATAATAACTAAATATCCATTTTAAAAAGAATACCTACAAAACCAAAGTCTTAATTTAAAACAAATACACAAATATGAAAATAAAATACCTACGGGCGGCGACACTCTGCCGAAGGGCATTTAGCTTACTTTTTCTGATTGTGGGTACGAGTGCGTATAGTCAGCAATCGTTCACACTAAAAGAGGCCGTTCAATATGCTTTAAAAAACCATATTACTGTAAAAAATGCCGAATTAGAAATCTACTCAGCTGAAAACACTATCAAGCAGGTAAAAGCTGCTGGTATGCCGCAAGTTAGCGGTCAGTTTCAGTACACCGCCAACGTGATTGTGCCGACACAATTGGTTGATGCTAAGAACTTTAATCCTCAAGCCGCCGATGGCGAAGTTGTAAAGTTTAAGTTTGGTGTGCCGTGGGGCGGGCAAGCAGGCGTTGGCGTAAATCAGTTGATTTTTGATGCTACTTGGTTGGTTGGATTGAAAGCTGCACCAGTGTATCGTGAATTAGCTCAACGCAGCGTAACAAGCTCAAAAGTAGCAGTTGCCGAAAATGTAATGAAGGCTTATTATTCGGTTTTAGTTGCCGAAGAAAGAAGCAAAATTCTGGGCTTGAATATTAGTCGTTTGGATACGCTTCTTCGTGAAATCAAGATAATGAACGAAAAAGGTTTCGTAGAAAAATTAGACGTTGACCGCCTACAAGTACAACGCAATAATTTGGTTACGGAAACAATCAAAGTACAAAACCTGATTCAGTTGTCTTATGGTTTATTGAAATTTCAGATGGGAATCAAGCAGCAAGAATCAATTTCGCTGAAAGATAAACTTTCTGAAACCGATGTAAATACGCTGCAATTGCCAGAATATCAGGGAGTTGACTATGTAAATCGTATTGAGTATTCAACTTTAATGACGCAACGTAAACTCACAAACCTTGACATCGAACGTATTCAGAAAGGTGCTTTACCAAAGGTGTTTTTCAGTGGTTCGTTAGGGGCGGGGCATAGTAACCCACGTTTCAATCCTTTCGAGCGTTGGTTTGGTTCGTCGGCTTTGAGTTTAGGTGTGCAGATTCCGATTTACGACAGTGGTCTTCGCAAGATTCAGATTCAACAACAAAACATCAATTTGACAAAAATCGACCAAAGTGCTTTGTTGTTACGTGAATCGTTTGAATTACAGGCAAGCCAAGGAATTATCAGTTTGAAAAATGGTTTAGAAACGCTTAAATCTCAGAAAGCAAATATGGAATTGGCTACTGAGGTGGTTCGAGTATCAAAAATCAAATATCAAGCTGGTGCAGGCACAAACATCGAGGTTGTCAATGCAGAATCATCATTGAAAGAAGCACAAACCAATTATTTTGCGGCCTTATATGATTTATTGATTGCAAAAGTAGATTTAGACAAAGCAATGGGTAAACTATTGGCCGAGTAGCCCAGTGGGCAGTTTTCAGTAATCAGTCTCAGTACTTTCTGAAAAAACTCAAAATATAGTCATTCACTCATTCAAATATTCATTCACTGATTCATTAATTTTAATATGAAAAACACATTATATATTTTATCAGCAGTAATCATTTTAGCTTCTTGCTCAAAAGGAGGCGGAGATAAAGTTTCGGAAAAAAGAGCCGAGCTTGCTAAACTTCAAGCCGAAGAAAAAACACTGGCGGCAAGTATCAAAAAACTTCAAGCCGAACTCGATATTCTCGACCCAAAGAAAGAGGTTGAGAAAATTATCGCTGTAACTGTTTCACCGCTTACAACGCAGACTTTCAAACACTTTGTAGAAATTCAAGGTCGTGTTGATGCTAAAAATAATCTTTTTGTTTCACCACAAATGGGTGGAGCTATCACGAATCTTTATGTGAAAGAAGGTGACTACGTGAAACAAGGCCAAGTAATTGCTACGATTGATAACTCGGTTTTGAAGCAATCAATCCAAGAAATTGACGTACAGTTGGGTACAGCAAAGGTTTTCTACGAAAAACAGAAGTCGCTCTGGGACCAAAAAATCGGAACAGAGATTCAATATATTCAAGCAAAAGCTAATGTTGAAGCTCTCGAAAAACGCTTGGCTACACTTCAAACACAAACCGCAATGACTAAAGTAATTGCTCCATTGAGTGGTTTTGTTGACGAAGTGCGTATGCGTGCAGGCGAAATGGCTGCCCCAGGTCTTGGAATTGTGAGAATCGTAAATTCTGATAATTTAAAGGTGATAGCACAAGTGGCTGATACCTACGCAAGTACAATCAAACAAGGAGATGTAGTAACTATCAAATTTCCTGATTTAGGTAAAGAAACAACCGCCAGATTGACATTCGTTGGTCAAACAGTAAATCCTGCTTCAAGAACATTTGCAGTAGAAGCTTCGATTCCGAAAATTGACCCTAAATTAAAGCCAAACATGACTGCCGTGATGAATATCAACGACCAAGCTAAAGGTAATGCGATTATCATTAATCAAAATTATATTCAGCACACTGAGTTAGGTGATATTGTTTATGTGGCCGTAACCGAAGGTGCAAAGAAAGTAGCACGTAGCCGTAAAGTAACAACAGGCGTAACCTATAATGGCGACATTGAAATTACATCGGGCTTGCAGTCAGGCGATATGTTGATTACGCAAGGTTACCAAGATTTAGTTGACGGACAAGCGGTTAATTATTAAATAACCCCACCCAACCCTCCCCGATAGGGAGGGCTTAAAAAAATATTTAAACTTTTTCTCACAAAAAGACCTTTAACAAGTCCTCTTTTAAATTCTTCCCTATCGGGACAGTCCGATGGGTCGGAGGATTTAGGTGGGGCATTTGGATTATGGAAAAAGATAATTTACATGAACAAGATTTACCACACGGAAGTGGGGCTATCTACAACCTCGTTCGCTGGTTAGGCAATAACCAAACGACGGTCTATATTTTTACGGTCATGATTTTTATGGCGGGTTTGGGAATCTATTTCAACCTTCCAAAAGAGCAGTTTCCTGATATTAAAGTACCACAGATTTACGTTCAAACGATTTATTTCGGAACTACACCTTCCGACATCGAAAACGTAATCAATAAACCAATCGAGAAACAACTAAAGACAATTTCGGGCGTAAAACGCATTAAATCTAATGCTTTGCAAGATGTTTCGGTGATTTTGGTAGAGTTTAACCCAGACGTAAAAGTTGAGGCGGCTCTTCAAAAAGTACGTGATGCGGTTGATAAAGCCAAGCGTGATTTACCACAAAAACTCGATAGTGGCCCAACTGCCCAAGATGTAAACTTCTCGGAGTTTCCGATTATGAATATCAACTTGGTTGGAAACTTTCCGCTTGAAAAACTCAAAGGATATGCCGAACAATTGCAAGATGAGATTGAGTCTTATCCAGAAATTACGAAAGTTGATATTGTCGGAACTCTAAAACGTGAGATTCAGATTAACCTCGATTTGTATAAAATGCAAGGAGCAGGTCTGACTTTCTATGATATTCAGAGTGCAGTTCAAGGCGAAAACGTAAATATTTCGGGTGGAGAATTGAACGTTGACAATGTGCGTCGTACGATTCGTGTAAAAGGAGAATTTAGTGGTGTTCAACAAATTCAAGACTTACAAGTTCGTAGCTCGACAGGTGCAACGGTTCGTTTGGGCGATGTGGCTGATGTGCGAGATAGCAACGAAGAACAACAAGATTTTGCTCGTTTAGATGGAAAATCGGCCGTTACGCTCAACGTGGTGAAGCGTGCAGGTGCAAACGTAATTGCGGTTTCGGAGCGTATCGAAAAATTACTCGAAAAATATCGTGAAGACCGTTTCCCGCAAGGTTTGGAGGTAAGAGTTACGGCCGATACTTCGGAGCGTGTTAAGAGCGAAATTGCAGACTTAGTAAACACCGTTGTTTTAGGTTTTATCTTCGTTGTAATCGTTTTGATGTTTTTCATGGGTGTGCGTGATGCCATCTTTGTTGGTCTTTCGGTGCCACTTTCGGCTCTAATTGCCTTCATTCCGCTTTGGTTTTCGGGCTTTACACTCAATACAATCGTACTTTTTGCATTTTTACTCGGACTCGGAATTGTGGTAGATGATGCCATCGTGGTTATCGAAAACGCCCACCGTTTATTCAATAGATTCAAAAATCTGAGCATTAAAGAAGCCGTGGCTTTGGCAGCGTCAGAAGTTTTCTTGCCTGTATTGTCAGGAACACTCACTACTATTGCTCCGTTCTTTCCACTATTATTTTGGCCAGGTATTGTTGGTGAATTTATGAAATATTTGCCAATAACATTGATTTACACGCTCTTGGCTTCCTTGATTGTTGCTTACGTAATCAACCCAGTTTTTGCGATTTCATTCATGAAACGTCATAACGAAGGCGACCACGAAGACACAAGTTTCAAAGCTATTCGACGCCCAATGATAATCATGGCAGTTATTGCACTTCCTGCCTATTTGATTAATGTCGGTCTTGGTAATCTCGTTGTTTTGTGTGCTATTTTGTATGCTTTCAACCATTTTATTCTTACCCCAAAGATTATCATACCTTTCCAAGATGGAGCCTTACCACGTTTTAAGCAAGCATATCGTAACCTTATCTCGTGGGTCATCACTGGGTATCGTCCTGTATATGCGGTTTTGAGTATGTTTGGTTTATTGATTCTGACATTCGTTTTGTTGGGAATCGTGAAGCCAAAAGTTATTTTCTTCCCGAGTGGCGAGCCTGATTATATTTATGTGTATAACGTTATGCCAGTCGGCACCGATGCTCGTGTGACAGACTCAGTGACCAAGGTTATCGAAAGCAAGGTTTTTGCAGTAATCAAAAGAAATAAGGCCGAAGGTGCGATAAACTCAGTAATCTCAAACGTTGGTAAAAACGCAGGTGACCCTTTCAATCCTGACCGTTCGGCAACGCCTCAAAAGTCGAAAGTGACAGTTGCGTTTGTGAAAAAAGAATTCCGTGGCGAAACTTCTTCGGCCAAGCTTTTGGAAGAAATGAGAAAAGAGATTCAGGGAATTCCAGGAAGTGAAATTTCGGTACAAAGAGAAAACAACGGCCCACCAACAGGAAAGCCAATTTCGGTTGAAATTTCGGGTGATGAGTTCGATAAACTCATCGAAATCGAGAAAGAGGTGCGTAAACGTATCACTGCTGAAGGCATTCAAGGTATCGAAGAATTAAAGTCTGATTTGATTACGAATAAACCCGAAATCATTGTTGATGTCGATAAAGTGAAAGCTCAACGTGAAGGTATTAGTACCTCACAAATTGCTTTGGCGATTCGTACTGCCTTATTTGGTGCAGAAATCTCGAAATATAGAGATGATAAAGACGAATACCCGATTCAGCTAAGATTAAAAGCCGATGACCGTAATCAGATTGAAAAATTGTTAAGCTTGAATATCACTTATCGTGATATGAATTTGGGTGGTATTTTACGTCAAGTTCCGTTAAATTCGGTGGCGAAAGTAAGCTATTCAACTACTTTTAGCCAAATCAATCGCAAAAACCAACAGCGTATCATCACGCTTGGTTCGGAGGTTTTGAATGGCTACAACGCCAATGAAATTGTGGCAGAGATTCAAGAAAAAGTAATTGATAGAATGGAGATTCCGAGCGGCTATATCGTGAAAATGGGTGGCGAGCAAGAAGAACAAGCCGAAACAGGAATGTTCTTGGCAGGAGCTTTGGGAGCAGCCGTTTTATTGATTTACTTGATTTTGGCAACACAGTTCAACTCGGTTATAAAACCAGTTATCATTTTTGTTACGATTCTACTTTCATTTATTGGGGTATTTTTAGGTTTTATGGCCTTCGGAATGACCTTCTCAGTAATTATGTCGGGTGTTGGTATTATTGCATTGGCAGGTATTGTGGTGAAAAACGGTATTTTGCTCATTGAGTTCACCGACGAATTACGCAGTAGAGGATACGCCCTCAAAGAAGCGATTGTAGAAGCAGGAGGTGTACGTCTAACGCCAGTGTTATTGACCGCATCAGCGGCCATCTTAGGACTTGTGCCTTTGGCGTTAGGAGTAAGCCTTGACTTCGTGACGATGTTTACCGAGCTAAATCCACACTTATTTTTTGGCGGAGACAGTGCCGTTTTCTGGGGAATCTTAGCATGGACAATCATTTTTGGTTTGAGTTTCTCAACCGTACTTACATTGGTCATTGTGCCGTGTCTGTACTACATCAATGAGCGTGTACGTGACAAATGGTTTCGCAAGAAAAAAACAGTAGAGTTAGTTGAAGAACCAGCTTAATTTCTGAAAACTCGCCTGAGCGAAGTCGTGTTGCCTGAGCGAAGTCGAAGGCAGCAGCAACAAAAATCCCCATTCTCGCAAGAGTTTGGGGATTTTCTTGTTAATTTGCTATCATAAATTTTAAGAAAGATGCAATTTCGACCCTCATACCTTTTGATTCTGCTTTGCCTTTTCTGCTTTACTTGTTCGGATAATAAGCTGAAAGTTAAGAATAATTCTTCAAAGGAAATTATTGTATATTATTCTAAAACCGATAAGCTTGATAAGTATAGTTATGGGGTAAGTATTTTACCCAATTCATCCAGAAGTTTGTTGGCTTTAAATCAAACATGGGAATATATATTTGAAAAAAGCCCAGACAGAAAAGTACGTTTCTACATATATGATGCTAATTTATTGTTTGATAAAACTACCGAAGAGCAATTTGATTTAATTTTGGACACAAAAAACTGTTTAAGTAAACTAAAATTTAGTGTGTCACAGCTTGAAAACTCCAACTGGGAAATATCTTACAGTGATTAGTGGCAATCAATAATAAACAAGTTAAAACCAAGTCGTGTTGCCTGAGCGAAGTCGTGTTGCCTGAGCGAAGTCGAAGGCAGCAGCAACAAAAATCCCTATTCTCGCAAGAGTTTGGGGATTTTTTTGTTTACTATTTCTTCATAATCGTTGGCTTAAAAGGAGCATCTAAATAAAACTTTTCTTCAAAAGTAACCTTTGGTTCATCTTTACTTTTGAGTATTGCATAGACCATCCAAATAACCATGATGTGTAGCACAAGAAATGTGGCCATTATGAACGGATAGGGCATTTCGAAAACAATAAATAAACAGTAAACTACCAAGAAAAGGGTAGTGATGTAAATAGCAAAAGAGTCTTTTTTCATGATGATACAAGGTTAAGTCTGAAATATGTTTCTAACTATCAGACCGTTCAGATTGTTTAATTCTCCATTTTGCTCTATCTTTAAAACCAAAATTCAACCATATACTAATGATTTCTATTAAACGAACAATCAGTTATTCATTTCTAATTCTATTATCAAACTATTGTTTTTCACAAACCCTCAAAGATGCCTACAAAGATGCTTTCAAGATGGGTGTTGCCGTAAATGACGCCATTGTTTCGGGGCAAGATAAAGCCTCGCAAGATATTGTTGTAAGGCAATTCAATACCATTACCATCGAAAACTCAATGAAAGCCGAGCGTATTAATCCAAAGCCCGGAGTTTTTAATTACGAAGCTGCTGATGCGTTTGTAGAGTTTGGCAAGAAAAATAATATGTTTATTGTTGGTCATACGCTCGTGTGGCACAACCAAACGCCTGCATGGTTTTTTCAAAACGAAGATGGAAAACCAAAAACAAAAGAAGAAGTAAAAGAGCGTCTGCGTGAGCATATCCAGACCATTGCAGGAAGATACGCAGGCAAAGTTAATGCGTGGGATGTTGTGAATGAAGTAATTGATGATGATGGAAACTACCGACCAACAACGTGGGTAAAAGGCATTGGCAGTGGCGACGAGTTAGTGAAATTGGCCTTTAAGTATGCCGCCGAATATGCCCCAAACACAGAACTTTATTACAATGATTTCAATGCGTGGCGACCAACCAAACGTGATGGAATTGTGAGGATGGTGAAAATGCTTCAAAAAGAAGGAATTAAAATTGATGGAATCGGCATTCAAGGGCATTGGGGGCTCAATTATCCTAAAACCGAATACATTGAGGCTGCCATCGAAGCGTATGCCGCTTTGGGCGTAAAAGTAATGATTACTGAGCTGGATGTTGATGTATTACCATTGACCAAAGAAGGACAAGTAATCGGACAAGGAATGAGCGAAAAACAGTTTCAAAACGAAGAATTTAAGGAGTTTCTCGACCCTTACAGCAAAGGTTTACCAGCCGAAGTGCAAACCCAATTGGCTAATCGATACGCCCAGTTATTCGAGATTTTCTACAAAAAACGTGATAAAATAGATAGAGTAACGATGTGGGGAATTCACGACGATATGTCTTGGAAAAATGATTATCCAGTACCGAGAAGAACCAATTATCCATTACTTTGGGATAGAAACAAACAACCAAAACCTGCATTTGATGTAGTTTTGAACCTACCAAAGAAATTGAAATAATTGCAGAAAACTTAGATTGAAGTAAAAGTGGATTTACTCAAATTTAAGAGCTAATAAAATTTTGAGCAAAACTGATATAAATATGAACTGAGGTTGAGGTGAACTTTAAAGTTTTCAAAGAACTATAAAATTTTAGCAAAAATTAATTAAAGTTTAAACAGTTGATTATTAGTGTTTTATGTTAATTATTTGCTATATCTCATCTCATAATACATATTTTTTTTTGTACTTTTCTCATTTCAAACTACTTTTACGTAAAATTCAAAATACACGAAAATAATGAGCGTTCTTGTAAATAAAAACTCCAAAGTAATCGTACAAGGTTTTACTGGCTCGGAAGGTACATTCCATGCGAGCCAAATGATTGAATACGGCACAAATGTCGTTGGTGGTGTAACGCCAGGAAAAGGTGGACAATTGCACCTTGACCGCCCTGTTTTTAATACTGTTGAACAAGCAGTAGTTAGTACAGGTGCTGATGTCTCAATTATTTTCGTACCGCCAGCGTTTGCAGCCGATGCAATCATGGAAGCAGCCGATGCAGGTATCAAAGTAATCGTTTGTATTACTGAAGGTATCCCAACAAAAGATATGGTAACTGCTAAATCTTATATTCAAGGCAAAAATGTTACATTAATCGGACCAAACTGCCCAGGTATCATTACAGCCGAAGAGTGTAAAGTTGGTATCATGCCAGGTTTTATCTTCAAAAAAGGTACAATCGGTGTAGTTTCTAAGTCAGGTACTTTAACTTACGAAGCTGTTGACCAATTATCAAAAGTTGGTCTGGGCCAAACAACCGCTATTGGTATTGGTGGTGACCCAATCATCGGAACAACTACCAAAGAAGCCGTTGAGTTATTAATGAATGATCCAGAAACAGAAGGTATCGTAATGATTGGTGAGATTGGTGGTGGAATGGAAGCCGAAGCCGCTCGTTGGATTAAAGCAAACGGTACAAAACCAGTAGTTGGTTTCATCGCCGGCCAAACAGCTCCGAAAGGACGCCGTATGGGACACGCAGGTGCAATCATCGGTGGTGCTGATGATACTGCCGCAGCTAAGATGAAAATCATGGAAGAATGTGGAATCTTCGTGGTAGCATCTCCAGCCGACATCGGTGCAACGATGTTGAAAGCTCTCGGAAAAGCTTGATAAATCAGAATATTGATAAAAACAAAAGGTCAGACTCACAAAGTCTGACCTTTTTTGTTTAATTTTGCAAAAAATTTAAAGCAGGCCGTTGAAGAAGATTCTTTACATACTTTTGCTAATTATATCGTCAAAGTCGTTTGCAACAACTGTTGGCCCAAATGACCAGTACTTCTTGGTACATGATTACCACGATGATTGGCAGGTATACAACGACCGAATGAAAGCTTATATTCCGTATATTTCTGAGCAGCATTTGGGGTATCCTTCGCATACTGTTTTCTGTGATATTCAGAGTAATAGAGGCTATAACCTGTTGGTATATGCACAAAAAGACGATAACTTTTTGTTTATCAATGGCTCGCTTCGCCAGAAGATTCCAGTCGGCAAATGGATTGTATTGAGTGTCGATAGTCTTTATCGAGCTTATGAGCAGCCAACTATCTACATCACGCTTTATGGCTCAAATAATATCGAAGATAAAAAACTGATGTTGGGCTATAAACGCTCGCTGAATCAGAAGCCAATTGTATTGGCCGAGTCAGGTATTACTGCTAAACCCCGTACGCCTGCACCTTATCGAAACTATATCGTATTAGTGTCGATGTTTATTTTGGTGTTTTTCTCGTATTTATCAAATTCATATATCAGAGCATTTCAGCGGTACTTTAACTTCAAAGATTTGTTCAATACTTTTGTTCGAGAGCAATCGTTCCTGATAAATAAGCCACTCAATCGAATGAATGTGATGTTTATCATTCTTCTGAGTTTAATCATTAGCCTATTTTACATGTTGCTGCAAAGCAAAGGGATTCATGTTTTTGGTGGAAGAGCAATCTTGCAAGAAGGCGAAACCCTTGGAGTATTGCTCTCAAATTATTTCCGAATTAGTTTGGCAGTGTTCGTAATCTTGGTCATGAAATATTTTTTCATTGGTTTGGTTGGGCAGCTATTCAACCTCGAAAAAGTCGTTGATTTGCACTATTTCAAGATTATTCAAGCATCAAGCCTTTTTTATTCAGCTCTGGTTATTGTACTATTAGTATTGTTTATGGATTACTTTCCACATGATTTTAACTGGCAAGTCTATCTATTTACACCAATAGTAGCATTTTATTTGATTAGATTTTTCATTCTATATTTTACCATAATTCGTAGTATTCCTATACAAAGTCTCTATTTAATTTCGTACCTTTGTATCGTGGAAATATTGCCTGTTATTCTCGGCATAAGGTTTGCCATGTAATGATGTCTTTTTAGTTTTCATCATTTTAAAAACCAAATACAATTTTGTACTTGAAAACCCGCAATTTGGATGAGTGAAGTAACAGAAAAAATAACTCAGGACCGCCTCCGTAAAGTGGAGAGTATTTTGGTAACCCAAGCGAGACCGACCGACGAAAAGTCTCCGTATTTTGAGCTGGCCAAAAAGTTTAATTTAAAAGTGGATTTCCGTTCTTTTATTGAAGTAAAAGGCTTAGACCACCGTGATTTTCGTCGCCAAAAAGTGGATATCTTGGCTCATACAGCCATTATTCTCACAAGCCGTAATGCCGTAGATAATTTCTTTCGTATTGCAAAAGAGCTTAGAATCGAGATTCCGATAGATATGAAGTACTTCTGTATTTCGGAGCAAACGGCCAATTATTTACAGAAATACATCGTTATCAGAAAACGTAAGATTTTTGTGGGTCAGAAAACCGCCGCTGATTTGGAAGCATTAATTTTGAAGCACAAAAGCGAGAAATTCTTGTTCCCATGCTCAAACATTCGTAGCAATGATATCCCGAATCTGATGAATCGTAATGATTTGCACCTTACAGAAGCAATTATGTACGAAACAGTTCCATCTGATTTATCAGACCTTACCGAGGTTTTCTACGATATTATTTGTTTCTATAGTCCATCGGGAATTACATCATTGAACTCAAACTTCCCAGACTGGAAGCAAAACAATACTCGTTTGGCAGCTTTTGGCCCAACGACAGCTAAAGCCATTCGAGATGCAGGGTTTATTCTTGATATTGAAGCACCACTACCCAATGCACCTTCAATGACAGGAGCTTTAGAACTCTACATAAAAAAGGCAAACAATATATAGTAAAAATAAGTTAATAGGCTAAATCACAAGTTTAGCCTATTTTTTTTCGTTATGGTGTTAGGAATACAAATAATTAATTAAATTGCCAATAGAAAAGAAAACACTATTCAACAATATTGTTTTTGCATCCTTAGGCCATTAATTTTCGTCTATTGACCATCGACTATTTTCGCCCACTATGAGAAAGATTTATTATATTATATTATTGGTTGCTTCTTTTGCTGCCCAAGCTCAGCAAGATGCACAATTTACACACTATATTTACAATCAATTATTTTTAAACCCAGCCACGGCAGGATCTGAAAATGTGACTCGTTTTCAGGCAATTTACCGCACACAATATCAAGGATATCAAAGTACATTTGATGATGGAGGAGCTCCTGTTACACAAGTAATTTCGGCCAATGTTCCGCTCAAAATGATTAAAGGTGGCGTAGGCATTACATTCGTTAACGATAAAATAGGGGCAAGTACCCAGCAAGACTTGAAATTGGCGTATGCTTATCAAATGCCAGTAGGAAATAGTCAGTTGGGTATCGGAGTAAGTGGCGGTTTTTTTTCGAGAGGAATTGATTACAGTCGCTTGCGTGCAAGAGATGAAAATGACCCACTTTTGGCAACTGGCCGACTGAGCCAATCTGCTTTTGATTTGGGTGCTGGTCTATATCTCAATAATCCATCATATACAATCGGATTATCAATGAATCATATCAATCAGCCAACATTTGGCCTCGGTACTGATAAAGCAACTAATACACTCAAGCGTAGTGCGTATCTAACGGGTAGTGTGTTGATAGGTGTTTCATACACCATTGATGTTAGCCCGATGCTCATTATAAAGTCTGATTTGAGTAATGTCTCTGCTGAAGCCGGTGCAATAGCAACTTATGATGGTCGTTATTGGCTCGGAGCAAGCTATCGCACGGGCGATGCGGTTTCAGGTCTTGTAGGTGCAAATATTTTAGGTGGAAGTATGCGAATCGGTTATGCGGTTGATGTAATAATTGGAGGTAAAAATGCTAAAAGCCCGCTATCTCATGAAGTACTTTTAAGTTATTCGTTAGCCGCTCTTAGAGCAGGTAAAAAATCAATTGTTCGTACACCAAGATACCGATATTAAGACCTGATTTCAATAAAATATTTGCCAAAGAAAAAATGAAATAACTACCATTTATCGTTTCAAAAAAAGTTGTCTGGGGTTATTTTGGCACAATTTGTGCCGTTTAATAATAAAATTGCTATTTTCTCCACCCATCTTACCAATACTGATAAAATTGTTAGGGTTTTTATCCCTAACGCTCAGAAACACCATATATAGATTAAACAAAGACCTTTAAATAGATATTTTGGCTTAATAATTGCTTTATCGCTTGATAGTTATCGGAAAAACTTATTTTTTTTCATAACTTTGTAGGCTAATGCAATATTATTTTCGGAAGTCACGTTTCTATAATATCGAAAGTATAAATACCAAAAAAAATAGATAACCAACTTGTTTTCAGCTATGAACAAGAGAATATTAAGTACCTTTTTGAAATGTCTGTTAGTGATTGCTCCAATCGTGATGATGCAGAGTTGCGGCTCCTCAATTAAAAGCCCGTTTGGTAAGCCAAATGGAAAGAGAGGGGGCAAGCCGAGTGGTAAAGACCTTGGCATGGACGGAATCCGTGATGGAGAAATCATGGCAACTTCTCGCAAAGGTTACAAGCAAACCGCTCCGCATGGGATGGTGCTAATTCCGTCGGGTTCATTAATGATGGGTCAAGCGGACGAAGACGTAATGTCGGCTCGTATCTCAATGAACAAAAGAGTAACAATTGTTCCATTTTATATGGATGATACAGAAGTTACTAATCATGAGTACCGCCAGTTTATGAATTCAATGATGACCGACTCAGTCTCAGTTTTAGGTGAGGAGTTTATCATGTCAACGCTTTATCCTGATACCTCGGTTTGGAGTAAAGACTTTACTTATCATAATGGTGACCAAATGACGGAATATTACTATTCGTCGCCAGCATTTGATATGTATCCAGTAGTGGGTATTAGCTGGGATGCCGCAGTATATTTCTGTAAATGGCGTACAAAACTATTGAACGATAACAGAGCTCAAAAGAATCTTTTCAAATCACCACGTTATCGCTTGCCTTCAGAAGCAGAATGGGAGTGGGCAGCACGTGGTGGCAAAGAAGGAGCAAAATATCCTTGGGGTAACCCATACGTAGCTAATGGAAAAGGTTGTTTCTTAGCAAACTTCAAACCATACAGAGGAAATTATCGTGCCGATGGTTATCCTTACACTGCACCTTCAAATGCCTTTAATCCAAATGATTATGGTTTGTATAATATGGCAGGAAATGTGGCTGAATGGTGCCAAGATGCTTACGCAGAATCATACATGCCAGTTACTTGGGATTTGAACCCTGTATATAATGATGAAAACGAGCCTCGTAAAATCATCAAAGGTGGTTCTTGGAAAGATGTAGCTTACTTCCTCGAAACGGGTACTCGAACTTATGAGTTCCGTAACGAACGCCGCTCTTACATCGGTTTCCGATGTGTGATGGACCGTTTGGGAAGTGTTCCAGGAAGAGAATAATATCAAAAATAATTGCGAAGTATATGCTGAAGTATTCTGTGTGAGTATTTCGATTTATACTTCGCAATTATCATGTTTAAATGAAAGTAGATTCAAAAATTATAAATAAATTCCCTTTTAAATTAAAGCTTAATTCTTAACTTTTTTAAACACATGGCAGCAAATAACAACGGTAAAAGTTTATTTTGGGACAAAATTATTCCGTTTTTCTATGGAGCAGGAGCTTCAGTTGTAATCTTGGGTGCATTAGGTAAAATCATGCACTACGACTGGGCAAATTTTATGTTACCTATTGGTTTAGGCACAGAAGCTGCCATTTTCTTGATTTATGCTTTCCAATCATTTCTTCGTCCAGATACTGAGTATCAGTGGGAAAAAGTTTATCCAGAATTAGCTGATGATTTTCAAGGTGAGCTTCCAAAAAGAAGTGTTACTTCAACTCAAGGTGCTGGTTTAACCGCAAAAATGGATGATATGCTTGCCAACGCTAAAATTTCACCAGATATTTTTGATGGTTTGAAAACTGGTATCCAAAGTTTGACTGGTCAAGTTGCTAAAATGTCAGATTTGACAGATGCAACCGTGGCAACAAGCGAGTATGCTAAAAATGTAAAAACTGCTTCGGGTCAGGTAACCGCTATGAATGCTGCTTATGGCACGGCCGTAAACGCAATGAATAGCATGGCCGATGCTACTAAAGATGCTCAAGAATACCGTTCACAATTCAGCAAAATTACTCAAAATATGGGTGCTTTGAATGCTGTTTACGAACTTGAATTACAAGATACTAACAAACACTTGAAAGCAATGAACGCTTTCTACGGTAACTTGACAACTGCTATGCAAGATATGTCAGATGCCTCGAAAGAAGCTCAACAATTCAAAACTGAAATGTCGAAGTTGACAAATAACCTTACTTCATTAAACAACGTTTACGGAAGTATGTTGTCAGCAATGAAAGGAAACTAAAATAGTTTAGAGTGTTGAATTTTGAACGGTCCGCCGTAGCGGTGCTGAGTTATACTCTTCACCCATTCTTAATTTTACATTCTACATTCTTAATTTAAAAAAATATTTACTAACTGTATAATATATAGAATATATGGCAGGTGGAAAAGAGTCGCCACGTCAGAAGATGATCAATATGATGTATCTCGTTCTGACGGCAATGTTAGCACTCCAAGTAAGTAATGCACTCTTACAAAAATTTCAACTTTTGAATAATAGTTTGGAAAGAGCAAACTCTGCTGCTAACGGCAATAACGAAAAATCAGTAAAAGCAATTGAAAAAGAAATCAGAGAGAAACCTGGTGGTGCTCAGTATGCTGATGTACTTCAAAAAGCTGTTGAAGTAAGAAAAGTTACAACCGAAATGGATAATTATATCAGTGGATTGAAGCAAGAAATCGTCAATGCTGGCGGTGGACTTGATGCCGAAACTGGTGGTGTGAAGAATCCTTCGGAAGAAGAAAAAGTAGCCATATTGATGGTTGGTGATAAAAAGAATGGTAAAGGATATGAATTGAAGAAGAAATTGAATGATTTTGCTGTTCAATTACAAAAGTTTGCTGCTCCAAATACCAAATTTCCTGAGTTGGCTGTTGATGCTTCTCAAGACCCAGCATTGGCAAAAACCGATAACATCACTAAAAGTAAAGATTTCTCTGAATTATATTTTGCACAAACGCCAGTGCCAGCAGCTTTGGCGGTATTGAGCCAGAAACAATCAGAAGTACGTCGTTTAGAAGGTGAAGTATTAGAATATTTGGCCAGCCAAGTGGGTATCAAAGAAATCAAATTTGATGAAATCTTTGCGGTGGTTATTCCAGATTCACGTTCGGTAGTTGCTGGTCAGAAATACAAAGCTGAGGTAGCAATTGGAGCGTATTCTAAATCAATTACACCAAGAATCAGTATCAACGGTTCGGCTTTACCAGTGAAAGACGGTAAAGGTTTATACGAAATTACTGCATCAGGTGGCGATTTTGACAAAAATGGTCAGTTGAAGCGTTCATACAAAGCAACTGTTTCTTATCCTTCACCTGATGGCTCAATGAAGTCGGTTGAAAAAGAAGAAACATACACAGTATTGAAGCCATCGGTTCAAATTGAAACAGCCTCAATGCCAGCTTTATACTTTAAGTGTGCAAACCGCTTAGCTACTTATTCACCAGGTTTAGGTGCACTGTATAGCCCATCGTTCAGTGGGTCGGGTGCAGAATTTATTCCAGGTGAAGGTGGTAAAGTAACAATTGTTCCAAACTCAGCTAAGGCATCAATGAATGTTGTGAATAATGGAATTACACTTCAAACATTCAATTTCCCAGTTCGTCGTGTGCCTAAGCCAACAATTAAAATGCGTGGAATTGATGAAAGAAGAGGGGCTTCTGCTACTGGTTTGAGAACCTTGACGATTGATGCCATTGCTGACGAATCATTCAAATCAACAAACCCAGAAGATGCTCAGTTTAGAGTAGCAGAATTTGAGGTTAACTTGGCTCGTGGCTCAAGAAGAGTAGGAAACGGTACATTTAGTGGAACCGCAAATTTAACGAGCCTTGCACAACAAGCACAGGCAGGTGACCGTTATGTAGTAGTAGTAAAACGTGTAGAACGTAAGAATTTCAAAGGTGAAATCGAGTCAGTTGATGTAGGAGAAATCATCTTTAACATCAACCTCAATTAATAACAAAATAATTGTCAGAATTATGAAGAAATTACAAGGCTTGGCTTTTGGTATCTCATTGATTATCAGCCAGTTTGCAGTAGCTCAAGAAAAGTCAAATAATTATTTGAATCCGCTATCGC
This sequence comes from Emticicia sp., assembly GCF_049241225.1. Lineage (NCBI taxonomy): Bacteria > Pseudomonadati > Bacteroidota > Cytophagia > Cytophagales > Leadbetterellaceae > Emticicia > Emticicia sp. The sequence goes on along the minus strand of NZ_JBMLRC010000092.1, from coordinate 45,734 downwards.
TTCGCCCTATACATGAGGAAAACGTTATGTATAAAACAACTTTGTGGCGAAGAATTGACTTGAAAGAAAAGCAAAATCAACCGCTTTTCTCGAAAGGAAGTGAAATTACGAGACACTTGATTGATGCCGTAAAAGCTGGTTTGATTGAAGCCTATGATAATGATTCATTGACAACAAAGCTTACACTCGAACAATTCAATGAGCGTTTATTATTGAAAGGCGAAGGCGGTGGTTTATCAGAAGAAGAGAAAGCCGCGGGCTTCTCGGCTGGTGGTGACGACGGTTGGGGTGGAGATAGTGGCGGTGCTGCTAAACCTGCTGCTGGTGGTGCTGCTCCTGCAGCAACTGACCCAGGTGCTGGTGTAGAGATTTTCCCGACACAATTGACAACTTTAGAGTTGAAAGAAGACTGGATTTTTGACAAGCAACGTTCACGTCAGTATTTTGATATTCTTACGTTGAAATTAATCATCCCAGCTGACCAAACAACTTTAGGTTTCGACCGTCCGATTTGTGTATTCAAATACAAAGAATTGGAGCGTTATTTCCGTAGTAATCCTAAGTGTATTTGGTATAATGCTGCTAACGTAGCATCGCACAAAAACTTAGCAGATGCTTTTGAATTACGTTTGTTCCACGGAAAGATTATCAAAAAATCGAATGCTTTGGATAATTTCTTAGATGATATTTACAAATCTCCACGTGAAGGTTTGTTGAAATCTGAGCAATTAGAACACGAATTGATGGAATTTGAACACAATTTGTGGGAATATTGATTAGTCTATAGTTGGCGGTCAATAGTCTAAAGAGAATATAAAAAAAGGGAAAATCGTAAGATTTTCCCTTTTTTATTGCTATCTCAGATATTCGGTCAGATATACTTGTCATTTTTTGTCTAATACCTTACTAATAAAGTGAATTAAACTTTTGTGGACTCGTGGACTATCGACCGTGGACTACCTATCTCGATTAGAATTTCAAAGTAGCTGGCAAATATTTAGCAACTAAATCTTCGTAATATGGGCGAAGTTCTTTTGCATTTGGTGGCACTGGTACTTTAGAATACAAATCGTAAGGATTGAATTTATCTACCCATTTGAACATTTTGTAGTCATGTGCCGACATCAAATGACTATAAGCGTCATCACGGTGTTGAGGATAGAACGAGTGATAACGAATTGGGTAGAGAGCTTCTTCTGGCAAATAATTTTTCATCATTTGGTAAAGATACTCGTCGTGTCCCCAAGACATTTTTACGTTTTCAAGTCCACAATTTGGTGAGTAAATACCGTATTTTGTGTTGTAACGCTCGTCTTTAGAGTCTGGATTTGCCTCGAAAAACTCAGGGTAAACGATTTTATCAGAGTGCTTGCAACCAACAGGGAATGTATCGCCTACAACTGCCCATTGTGGCTCGCCGAACAAGCAAAGAACCTTGCCTAAATCGTGCATAAAGCCCATCAGAACGAACCAATCTGGGTGGCCGTCGGCTCTGATAGCCTCTGATGTTTGAAGTAAGTGCTGAAACTGGTCGAGGTTTGTATCTGGGTCAGAATCATCAACCAAAGTATTCAAGAAATCAATTGCATCCCAAACTGACATTTCACGTTTGTCGAACTTCAAAAACTCTTTTTCTTTCTGAACAACAAAATCGTAAGTTTGATAAGTATGATTCAAACGGTAGAATTCTCTAACGGTATTTACACGCTCCGAGTCAGTATAATTACGGTATTCTTCTTTCTTTTTCTTAGTTTCAGCGTTTTTAGGCTCTGGGTATCTTTCGAGCAAATCATCTTCCCATTCTTCGATGCTTGCGAGGGGCGAAATTTCTTTTTCAGTGAAGTTCATTTCTATTATTTTGAATTAGTTAATGAATTTGTGGCAAATTAAAATACATCTTATGGAATGTCAGACCTGCGGTACAGACATTAACATAAATATTATGCAATAAAGTAATAAAATCTATAATATTTTAAATAAATTTTACGCAAACGTTTGAAATCGTTATAAAGCTAAAGTTTAATAAAAAGCGATGATAAAGTTTTATTTATCATCGCTTAATTACCTTTTAATGAACGTGTTATGTCTAAAAATTAGACATTATGAATATGATCAATATCCAGGGTTTTGTTTCAATGCTGGGTTAAGTACCATTGCTCCTTGTGGGATTGGGAAAATGCGTTTGTAGGTATTTTTATCAGTTTTAAAGCCCCACGAACCTTCGTATTTTCCGAAGCGAATCATGTCATTTCTGTGCCATGTCTCCCACGTAAATTCTCTGCATCTTTCTTGATAGATATCTTCGAGAGTAACGCTTGCAAGTGCTGGCGAAGTCGTACGGTTTGCTCTTAATTGATTCACTAATGAAACGGCTGTTACAGACGAGCTTCCGCCACGAGCAATAGCTTCGGCCTTCATCAAGATAATATCTGAGTATCTGAAGAATGGCTTATCGTTATTTTGGTTACGGTTTGTAGAAGTTGCATCAGGAAAGAATTTTACATTGCGGTAACCCATATTCCAAGCAATTTCATCGTTTCCGAGGTCGAAAGTGGCTACATCTTGGCGTAATTTAATTTCAGGTGTCAGTTCAACTTGGTAAGTAAATGGAGCTGATCCATCGCTTCCTGTATAGAATTGGTCGTAACCTTTCTTGGTTGTAGTTACTCTGATTGGAGTAACACCATCGTTCATAAACTGTAAGCCAGTAAGCCACTGACCATTACGAATATCGTTCTTATCGTTGAAGTACGCATAAAATTCTGGTAATGTACTTTGTGGTGCACTTGGTGTAAATGGTAAGTTATATTTGGCACGAAGCGAACGAGGTACATCATAGCGAGCGTGGTACATGAAACCGTTTGTTCCTGGTAAATTACCTGCTGCTGGATCGTACGGAATGGCAAAAATGAATTCTTTCATCTGTGGGCCATTATTTGGATAGAACATTTGCAAATAAGATGCACGTGGTTCGATAGCAAATCTGCCTGAGTTAATGATGTTGTCGCAAGCGTCAATACATTCTTTTAGTCTTGGAGTTCCTGTATAGACTTCAGCGTTAATGTACATTTTTGCAAGTAAAGCATAAGCTGTCCATTTGGTAGCACGGCCGTAGGTTGATACACCTGTTTCAACACTCAGATTTGGCAAAGCAGCGTTTACTTCCGACTCAATGAATTTGAAAACTTCAGCACGTGGCGTGTTAGTTTTTGGCGTGAAATCACCGTATTCAGTATAGATTGGAATATTTCCATACATATCCATCATCATGAAATAGGCAATAGCTCTAACCATTTTCAGTTCAGCTATATTTTGAGCTTTAGTTGCAGCTGAGGCTGGAATATTAGCCTCTAAAATCGAAATAGCTTGGTTGGTTGTACCGATTGTTGTCGAGAGCCAGTTCCAAACCGAACCCGTTGCACCGTGGTCTTTGGTCCATGTATGGTAGTGCATATCAATATAACCACGGTTATCGTACCAGTTTCCACCACGAGCAGGAAGAATCGCTTCGTCGGTAGTGAAAGTCTGCATGAAATAATAATCAAGAGCGTAATTTCCTCTCAAAGCGGCATACGGTGGGCCAGATGCTTGAATAAATTGAGAAGTATTTTGAGGGAAAATATCAGGTGTCAATTGTGTATTGACAGGTACTTCAATCTTATGGCAGCCAAAAACCAACAGGGCAATTAGCAATGCGAAAGAATTTTTTAATATGTTTTTCATTTTGAATGTTAAATTTTAGGTTCTGCAAAAACTTAGAATGATACATTTACACCAAATAACATTGTACGAGTTTTTGGATAAAAGTTATTAGAATCAACACCTGGTGCTAAACCACCTTGGTTGATTTCTGGGTCGATACCAGTGTATTTTGTAATCACAAAAGCATTGTTTATCGAAGTGTAAACTCTAAGATTTTTGAAATTAGGGCCTAAGTTTTTGAAACTATAACCAAGGGTTGCGTTGTCAAGTCTAACGTAACTTCCACTTTCGATAAATCTTGATGAATATTTGAATGAGTTTACGTCTTTCGGACTTTCATCAGCTGCATCGTTGAGGATATTCGTGAATTGAGCAGTGCTTGGTCTGAACAAATCAGCACGAGTTACGTTGAAAATTTTGTTGCCGAATACACCACGTACGAATACGTTCAAATCGAAGTTTTTGTAAGATAATGAGTTTGTCCAGCCCAATAATAATTTCGGTTGAGCATTTCCCAAGTATTTGTAGTCTCTTCCAATTACTGGAGTAGTTGTGAGTTCGCCTTTGTTATTATAGTATTGCGAAACACCGTTGGCATTTTTTCCAGCGTATTCAAAAGTAAAGAACTGACCGAGTGGTTGTCCTGCTTTTAAGATTTGAATCGTACTACCCGTTTGGCCACCGCCTTCAGGCTGTGTAATTCTTACTGAGTCGCCACCCGCAAAAAGTGGATTTGTTAAGCTTACGATTTTATTTGTGTTATGAGCTAAATTCAAGCCTGTAGTCCAAGTTAAGCCATTTTTGTTGCTTATTGGCGTTATGTTTAGGCTTAATTCAATACCTTTATTGTTCATGCTTCCACCGTTTGCTACAATTCGGCCTACTGGTACTAAAATAGGGTTTACGCCATAGGTGTAAATCATACCGTTGGTAGTTTTGTCATAAACTTCTACCGAACCACTCAAACGACCTTTGTACATCGTGAAATCTAAACCGAGGTTAGTGGTAGATGTTTTTTCCCACTGTAAATCTGGATTGGCAGCTTGCGTAGGTCCATAAGCGGCAGTTTGAGTTCCATTATAGTAGTAAGTACCCAAGCTTCCGGAAATAAATTGAGCTGTGTAAGCATTGAAGCCCGATGAGTTACCAGTTACACCGTAACTTACACGAAGTTTCAAATCATTGAAAATTGATTGATTTTTCATGAAATTCTCTTCGTTGATTCTCCAAGCTAAACCAATTGATGGGAAATAACCCCAGCTATTATTTTTACCAAAAACTGAGCTTCCGTCACGACGGATTGAGCCTTGCAACAAATATTTATCGTTATAAGAATAATTTACACGAGCAAAATCAGAAATCAATTTGTTTTCTTGGAAAACACCATCGGCACCAAAATTGATGCGGTACGATGGAATGGCATAAGGATTACTTAGGGCAAAGTTTCCGTAGCCGATGTTATCAACTGGGAAGTTGGTACTTGACACCTGAAAACCATCACCTAATGTATTGCCTTGCCATGAATAACCTACCACTGCATTGATATAGTGCTTTCCGATGGTTTTATTCCAAGTAAGGAAGGACTCTACAACTTTTTGTACATCCTGATACGTATTACGCAAGGCCGAACCATTTACACCGAAGTTTTGCAATGAATGCACGGCTGGTGGCTCTGGATTATTGTAAAAATTGGCACTATTATAAAGCGAATAGTAGCTTGCGTAAGCCTGACTATTGAGAGACGTGTTATTTTGGTAGGATAAATTTAGATCATACGATAAATTGAATGGTAGGTCGATATGAGTTTTAAACGCACCAATAAAGTTATTGTATTTGCTATTATCTTTTGCTTTTTCAATCAAAGCCAAAGGGTTGAAATAACCAGTGTTTTGGAAGTTTTCGAAGTAAGTACCATCAGGGTTTAAAACTGGCGAAACTGGCAAGTGATTGATCATTTGCTCCAAAACATTGTTTCGCATTGGTGTATTGTTGGCGTTGCTATTTGAATTGACAATCGATAAACCAAATTTTACTTTATCATTAAACGCAGATTGCTCGATTGACATACGTGCAATAACTCTTGATAACGCACTTGACAATAAGATACCTTGTCGGTCGATATAGTTGAGACTGGCACTGTAAGTATTATGCTCGCCACCTCCGCTAAATGATAAGTTGTGGTTGTGCGATAAAGCCGTTTCTCTTTGAACTGCCGCTTGCCAATCTGTATCAGCTCCTTTATCGTCAGTTGGCGAGAAACTCAGACCATTTTTTGTAAGAAATGCTCTTAATTCGCTGGCATTCATCATATCAAGTTTGCTCGATACTTTTTCTATACCAGCATAGCCGTTATAACCAACCGATAAAGCACCTTTTTTGCCTCTTTTGGTTGTTACCATGATTACACCATTGGCGGCACGGTTTCCGTAGATAGCAGTTGCAGCGGCATCTTTCAAGATATCAATCGTGGCGATGTCGTCAGGGGCAATAACCGAAATATCTGCACCAGGGATTCCATCAATCACATAGAATGGTCCTTGCGAGCTGTTGAGTGTAGAAGCACCACGCAAAACCACCGCGGCACGTTGGTTAGGGTCACCGTTTGATGAAATATTCAAACCTGGTACTTTACCTTGAAGCAACTGACCAACGTCGGTAATTGCACCACGGTTCAAATCGCCTGGTTTGATGTTTGAGATAGCACTCGTCAGATTTTTCTTTGATTGAGTACCGTAACCAACAACAACTACTTCGTTCAAAACGCTTTCGCTCAGAGTAAGTGTAACGTCAATCTTTGTACGTCCGTTTACTGCTACTTTTAAGCCTTCATAGCCAACAAAGCTAAAAATAAGGTTAGCGTCTTTAGGAGCAATAATTTTGTAGATACCTTCCTGATTTGTAGAAGTTCCTTGGCTTGCACCTTCTATAACCACGGTTACACCTGGCATACCTTCTTTGCCATCGCTTGAAATGACTTTACCGCTTATCTCAATTTGTGCGAAAGATGAAAGAGATAAACACAGCAGTAATAGCAAAGACCCAAACCAGCGGAGTTTCGCTCGTAAATTTAATTTCATAAGGTAGAATTTATTAGTTGAAAGTTAATAGTTGGAATATTTCCAGACCAATATTAAGGTAGTTTTCTTTAAATAAAAAATTGGAATAGTGCAAATTGTTTACGCAAACGTTTGCAATTTTACGCAAACGTTTGCAATTGTTTTTGCTGAAATATCTACAAAAAAGCGAGGTGTTCAATGAATTTTATCCATTAAACACCTCGCTTTTAATCTTAGAATTGTACTATTTATCTGTTTGTAATAGAATTAGTATCCTTGATTTTGTTTCAAATAACCTGGTAAGTTTGAAGCCCCATCAATAGCTGTTTGAGGAATTGGGAAGATACGTTTTAGCTTGTCGGTATTGTTTTTTTCTGTCCAAATACCTTCGTATTTTCCGAAACGAATCATGTCAGTACGGCGTAGCATTTCCCAGTAAAACTCAAAACCACGCTCTTTGAAAAGAATATCAAGCGACATCGAAGTGAGTGCTGGCGGTGGAGTAGTACGAGCCGCACGAACAATATTTACATCAGCTAAAGCTCCTGCGACATCATTGCTTTTTCGCAGTTTTGCTTCAGCACGCATCATATACACATCTGCCAAACGAACGATCACGATGTCGGCATCACCAAAATTACGTCCACTTACTGATTTACGGCTAAACTCATATTTCAATACTCGGTAACCTGAGCTATAATCGCTTCCTGCGGTTGTAAAATCTACTTTTTCAGTGAAATTTACAGGTGTTGTTGGGCGGTTACGAGTATCATTGAAGATTCTACCAACTTTAAATCTACCATCAGGACATCTCAAGAAAACACCATTTTTTCTTATCAAACCGAATTGTTGTCCACGCAAAATACCACGATTCATATTAAAATTGGCATCAGTTACGCACGTATCCGCAGGATTCGAGTAAGCCGAAATGTTTTGCTTATAAAATCTTGGGTCAACGCCAGCTGGATCTTTTGGTGCGTATTCATTTACCCAAGTACGATAGAAATCAGGTGTTATGGCTGGGCCATCAGTTCCGTTGGCATTTGGAAACGCTGGAAGCGGGAATTGGTCGCCAGAAAGAGAGAAATAAGCCATACGATTATGCCCGTTTAGTTCGGCTCTTTGGTCAACCGCAAAAACCAACTCAGGGTTTGAATGATTATCAGAGTTGAAAATTGAGAAATAATCGGCCGCTAATTTATACTGCCCAGAATTGATGATTTTATCGCAATATTCGGTTACTTTGTCCATTTCATCAGCTTTGAAAGCGGGTGTTCCGTAAACGTCACGGTAAACAGCAGCATTGAGATACAAACGAGCCAATAAGCCCCAAACTGCACCTTTCGACAAACGCCCTGGGCCAACTGTTGCATCTAAGTTTGGTTCAACGGCTAAAAATTCATTTTTGATGTATTGGAAAGCCTCTTCGCCACGCAAAATCTTTGAAGTTTCACCAATATCTTCCTTCACGAAAACCAAACCAAACAAATCAAGCGTTAGCATCGAATAATACGCACGCATACCACGAGCTTCGGCCAAATATACTTTAGCGTTGGGGTCGTTGAGCGTTGGCAGTGTATTAATCGCCGTAATGGCACGCGACATACCTTGTAGAATCAAATTCCAAGTATTTCTGAGATTCGGGTCGGTGCTCTGGTAAGTGTGCTGGTGCATTGCCAAATAGATACCATTATCGCCCCAGTCAGTACCACCACGATAAGGCAAAATTGCTTCATCAGTAGAGATTTCTTGAATGGCAAAATAATTGGTATGCAAGAAAATATCTGGGAGACGTGCATAAACAGGGGCAATGATACCGTCGGCAGCTTGCTTGTCGGTGAGTTTGGCAGCCGAAAGGGTTTCGTCAAGTATTTCTTCTTTGAGGTCGGTGCAGCCTTCTAAAACAGCAAAGCTACACAGGAATAATAATGAATATATTTTCTTTTTCATTGGAGTATTTTTTTGAGCTGTTGGCGATTAGCTGTTAGCGATTAGCTTAAAAATTTAAGATGTAATAGATTCTCTTGATAATTAAAAGCTAAAGGCTAATAGCTAAATGCTAAAAGCAAGATTTTTAGAATGAAACATTTAGACCAAAGATGATTGATTTAGCTTTTGGATAGCTTAAATAGTCGATACCGTACGATGAAATACCGTTGATAGTTCGGTCGGTGTTTACTTCTGGGTCATAGCCGTTGTATTTGGTGATTACGAAAAGGTTTTGACCTGTAACCGATAAACGCAATACTGGAATGTATTTATCAATTCCGAGTGCTTTAGTGTTGAAACTATAACCCAAAGCCATGTTGTTGAGGCGAAGGAATGCTCCATCTTTCAAGAAACGAGTTGAAACTGGGGCTGCATTATTTACCGATTCGTTGGCATATTGTACGGCCTCTGGCGTTGTATTGATTCCTTTCGATAATCTCAATTTATAGAAATTTGAGTTGGCCGTGTTATCGTAGATTTTATTGCCACGAATACCGTTGAAGTTTACCACTAAATCGAAACCTTTGTAGCCGATGTTTCCGAAGAAGTTATACTGCATTGTTGGTAAGGCACTTCCTGCGGCAATACGGTCTTTATCAGTCACGATTCCGTCACCGTCTGTATCACGATATGTGCTGAGACCTTTATCGTCAAAACCAGTAAAATCTCTCAAGAAGAATGTACCGATTGGCTCGCCACTAAGATAACCATTGATTGTGGCCGAAGTAAGACCCGAACCCGACGCACTTCCCGAAGGAATAACCGAATATGGTGAGTTAGTTACTTTATTTCTGATGAAAGTAGTATTTCCACCAATGCCGTAGTTGATACCGCTGGCAGTTTTTTGGCGATAAGCGAGTTCGATTTCTAAACCTTTGTTCGTGATATTCATATCTTTTACGTTCGTCCAGAATGTACCTGCTGGTTGAACAGGGTCAGACGGAATTACTTCTAAGAGAATATCGCTCGAAACTTTATTGAAATAATCAACCGCACCCGTTAAAGCACCATTGAATAAACCGAAATCAAGACCAATATTGGTTTGTGTCGAAACCTCCCACTGAATATCAGGGTTGGCTAAACGACTATAAGTTGTTCCAGCTGGAAAAGGGCCAGTGTTAGTAAGTGGATAACTCGTAGAAGCCGAAACCGTTGAAGTAAACAAAGCTTGGGTGATTTTTGATGGAATCTCTTGATTACCCGTTTGTCCCCAGCCCGCACGAAGTTTCAAATTGCTGATTCGCGAACCTTTCATAAATTCTTCTTCCGAAATTCTCCAACCTGCGGCAAATGAAGGGAAAATACCGTATTTATTGTTCGCTCCAAATTTTGATGAACCATCGGCACGAACCGTAGCTGTGAGTAGGTATTTATCTTTGAAGCTATAGTTTAATCTTGAGAAAAACGACTGCAACTCATTTTTGGTAGCAAAACCCGATGGTTTATTATTGGCCAGTGTGAGTTCTTGACCTAAACCTGGGTTATAAATTGGGTCGATGTCAGAAATGGGAAATTTATTGATACTCGACGAGCGACCTTGTAAGAAAATCTTTTGGAATGAATGCCCAACCAATGCCGAAAAACTGTTATTGTTGAAATCTTTCGTATAAGTTAGATAATTTTCGATGAGGCTGTTACTATTATTTAGGTAAACAGTTTGTAATCGGCCATCTTGTAAAGGCACAGCGTTAGGCATTGAAACTAGATCACGTACCGAATTTGAGTTGTCGATACCATAATTTAATTTATAGACCAAATCGTTAGTGATTTTGAGCGATGGCGAGATATTTCCAATCAAACGATTTGTTTTAGTAATATCCCTTTCCAGTTTCAAACTAACCAAAGGATTTACTAAGTTTGGATAAACCGCTGGATTTCCCTCTGCATCATAGGCAGGGTAAGTTGGGTTGGTAGAAATAGCATTTCCAATCATACTTCCAATTGGCGGACGACTATTGTTTGTAAATGTTGCATTGAGGTTTACATCAACATTTAGGCGGTCTTCCCAAAATTTCTGATTAACATTGATACGACCCGTATAGAGATTCAAATCATTATTTTTTAAGATACCTTCTTGTTTTTGAGCTCCAAACGACGCATAATAAGTCAATTTTCCTGCACCGCCACCCAGAGTGAGGTTATGGTTTTGTGTGTATGCTGTGCGAGTGATTTCTTTTTGCCAATCGGTGTTTCCTTTTAAATCTTCTAAAACTCCGCCTACGCTTGGTACGGCTTTGCGGTATTCGTCAGCCGTATAAACAGGTAATGCACGAGCGATTTCAGAAATACCCAAACTTGCCGAATAATTCATCGACGAAGTACCAGCTTTTCCTTTTTTAGTTGTAATCAAAACTACACCGTTTGCACCACGAGCACCATAGATGGCAGTCGCTGAAGCATCTTTTAGTACATCAATTGTTTCAATATCTTGTGGGTTTAAGAATGTCAGTGGGTTCATTGCACCACCCGTTCCCGAATTATCCAAAGCTAAACCATCAACAACAAAGAGAGGAGTACTACCCGTACGAACACCACCTGGCCCTCTGATTGAGATATTTTGTGCCGAACCTGGCTCTCCACTTGCTGAGGTAACGTTTACACCCGCTACTTTACCTTGCAAAAGTTGCTCGGGCGAGTTGATGATACCTTTATTAAATTCTTCACTTCTAACTGATTTTACCGCACCCGTGATGTCGGTTTTCTTGGCTGTACCGTAGCCCACAACCACCACTTCGCTGAGCGTTTTACTATCAGATTTGAGTTGAATATTGATTTGTGTTTGCCCGCCTACGGTAATTTCTTGAGGCGTATAACCTACATAACTAAATACTAAAACCGCTTTTCCATCGCTAACGGTAATGGAATACTCTCCGTTTACATCGGTTACGGCTCCTTTGGTGCTTCCTTTGGCGGTTACGCTTACCCCTGGAAGACCATCGCCCGTTTCGGCATCGCTTACCTTTCCTTTGACCGTAATATCAACGGTTTTGAAAGTGTTTGGTTGATTTTTGGCAAAGCCAACATCGACTCCTAAGAGTGAAAATAATAGGATAAAGACAGATAGCTTCGGAAATGACAGAGCAAGCAACCTGTTTTGCAGTAGTTTTTGATTCATTGTCGTTGACTGATTTTTGTGATTAAGAATACTTGTTGAGCTTGTGAAAGGCAGATACATGAAGTTGTATCAGATGAACAGTACGTGACATTGGTGTTAAATTAGGTAAACATAAATGATTGGTTAGCGAAGTTTTTGTTGATAAAAAAAAGGAAAATTTAGAGTTTTGGTACTGTTGCCTTGCTAAACAAATGCAAAACTACGCCCTGTTGATTAAGAGAATATTACCGTAGTGTTACGATTATATTGTCTGAGGCGTGAGAGATGAAAAATTGGATAGGAAGGTTTGTTACTGCATTTTACTAATAAAAAATAAAATATTTCTTATAAACTATTACGCAAACGTTTGCAATTGTTATGCAAACGTTTGAAATTGGGGAAGGTATGAGATTTTTTTCCATAGCGATGGGTTTGCAAACCCATCGCTATGGAAAATGTAGAAGATATAAACTATTCTACTCTTTTACGAATAAAAATAATTTTGAGAGAAAGGCTCCCGTAGGAATTTGAGAATCTTCTGATTTAATGAATTTAAAGCCTTGTTCGGTTATAAACGAAACCAAATGAGCTTCATCGAAAAGAGCTTGGTTGCAACCCATGTGAAGTTCGCCGTTGGTACGTCCGAGAGATTCACGGAGATATAAAAAGCCATTTTTCTTTAAGATTTGGTTGATGTCTTTCATCATCAAAACTTTCTCCGAAAACTCATGGAGTGAATTATCAATGATAACTTTATCGAAGAAGTTTTTGGGAAGCGTTGTAGAAGTTTCGGTTCCGATAACAGGAATAAACTTACAACTGATAGGTGAACCTTTTATTTTACTGTAAAAATCAATGACTTTCTGAGCTTGTTTGGAAGTGGTACAGGCCGAGTCAATATCTTCGCAGTAGAAATCTATATTTTCATAAAATACAGCTAAAGTGCCGATAAAAGTCATGGACTTTGCCCCAATATCAGCTACTTTATCGCCTTCTTTCAAATCAAAAAAACGAAGCGATTTTCCCCAACTTTTTTTTAAGACTTCTTTGCTGTTAAAGTAAACACCTACGCACTCGTTTCTCAGTGATAGAATTTCTTTTTCGTTAATGCTTTGAGCAAAACAGCTAATGCTGAATAAACAAAAATTTAATAAAGCTAAAAGTGCAGATTTCATGGGATATGTGTTTAGTTTATCTCCAATAACTCAGGATTATTAACAAATCTTTTCAGTAGTTTAAATAATTTGCCA
>NZ_JBMLRC010000092.1:20650-32543 GCF_049241225.1 Emticicia sp. | reverse complement strand
CTCCAATAACTCAGGATTATTAACAAATCTTTTCAGTAGTTTAAATAATTTGCCACCGTGCGAGGCATCAATGACCCGATGGTCGAGAGCCGCACCGAGCATCAGAATACTTCGAGGTACGATTTCGTCATTCACAACCCACGGTTTTTTGGTCACTCCGCCTAAAATCAAAACAAATGCAATATTGGCCGAAGGCATCAAAGCAGGATAGCCAATGTCCAAACCAATGCTACCGATATTTGATAAAATAAACGAACCAAAATTATTGGCCGAAAGCCCCAGCAGAGGAATAGAAATGCCAAGTGTGGTAGTAATATATTTGATTGACTGGTAAACCCACCCACGGAAAGGCCACGGAATAGCCGCCAGTTTTTCTTTCATTTGCATGGTGGCGTTTTCATCGCCTTTGTAAGTTTTCTGGATCTCTTCTTTCAGTTTTACAGCTGACTCTGTAAGGGTCAGTTTATCAGCATTCAGCATTTTTACCGAGCCCATTTCTCCGCTTTGCAAAAGCACACTCACAGTGGCATTGATTGCTTCGTGCGAATAAATATTTCCTCTTTTTACATAAGTATTGAGTTCTGGAATTTCTTTAATTGCCCGAGCCGTAGCTACCAAAAAAAAGTGTGTAAGTGTGATTTTTACGCCAGATTTACGTTTGTCGGTAATGTATTTTTCTAAATCAGTAATATCAATCTCGACCGAGCCAAAGATTTTTGAGTCAACAGGTTTTTTGTATATCGTTGAGGCGGTCTTTCGCCAAGAAGTATTCAATGGGTTGTTTTCTTTCATTTGCTCGTTTTTAGTTTCTTTCTCAAATTCTCAAATGTCTGCAAATGAGCTTTTTTCAAAATTGACGCAAAATAAGCAATTAGTAAAGGATTTCCTTTTATTTCGACTCGTTCAGTTAAATCAAAATTAGTTTTTGAATCATTTTCAGGAAAAATAAAGTCAATATTTAGTAAAATCGCACCTTTGATGTGGCTGAAATATCGAACGTGTTTCTGTGCTTCAAGTTCGATTACTTCAACTTCATAAATAGGCTTCGTTTTCAAGAAACCTAATAAAAGGGCTTCTTCCTTTACTTCATAATTGGTGCTATTTGGCTCGATTTTAGAGAGTTCTGTAACCTCTTTCATGTATGGATGAATCTCTCCAAACTTTTTGAAGTCGAGGATATAATCATAGACTGCCTCAATTTTTCCATCGAAAGAATGATTTAAAAGGATTGTTTTATTTGCCATTTTATTTCTTTTCTAAAAGAGCCATCACTTCTGCATCGCCCATCACGGCATTAGCTGGGCGTGGGTGTTTTTCATCGAAAACTTGTAGTTCGGTTTGGCTTAAAACCTTATTGGCACTTTCGTCTATTTTTCCATCTACCATTACTTTCTGAAGGTCGAGTTTTAAATATTTTGCCAAAAAAAGATAAGCGGCTTGGCGTTTTGAAGGACCATAATCGTGCTTTTCGTTGGCAAGATGCACATTTTCTACTTTATCGGCCGCCCCAAAAAACGAATAAACATTTTTGATATACGGATATTCCATTGTAGGTGTGTTAACAGTCCAATCTCCTCCATCTGAAATCAAAAGCATAGGTTTGGGGGCAAATGTAGCGGCAATTTCTACATTGGTTGTTTGATGCGTTGGGCGTTTATGAATAGGCATTCCGCTTTCACAAACACAACCACCGAAGAAATATCCCGAAACCATCACAACGGGTACGGAAACCTTAATGCGGTCGTCGATAGCCGAAAGAATAAAAGTCTGTGTTCCTCCGCCCGACTCACCTGTCATACCGATGCGATTTTTATCAATATTGGGTAAGCCAAGCAAGAAATCAAGAGCTGCTTTGCTGTTGATAATTTGTAGTTTGAGAGCTTTTTCAATTTTATGAATAGATTGTTTCGAGTCGCCCACGCCAATCATATCATAAGCAAAAACTGTTGCTCCCATGCGGGCGAGGGTAGCACAACGCTGCTGCGTGTAAGCGGCAAAACGTGGGTCGGGACCATGCCCGTGCGGACATAAAATTCCCGCAGTTTTACCTTTGGGCGGCAAACCGTTAGATTCCGCAGGCCGATACAGATTTCCTGTTACATAAATGCCTTCAATACTCTGAAATGATACATTTTCGACCGAATACCCATTCAAATCTTTTTTACTGTGAATAACGATATTTGTCGGTTTCTTGAATTCATAATTACTCAATTCTGCCCCATCTAAAATTCCCTGTCTGATTTCTTGGGCGTGTTTTTGCCAAGATTTTTTATCAGAATATCGCTTCGCAAAATCAGCGTGTAGGTTCTTTGCATCTTCCTCCGTAAAGAATTTACCTTGACAAAGGTCGGGCTTTTCGGGGTTATACTGGGCAAAACTTAGTTGAGCTATTAATAAAAGTGTAAGGGTTTGAATAGATGTTTTCATAGTTTTTGGTTATTTAAACTCATCTTTAGGGGCGGTCGGCCGCTGCCGCTGGGGGTACAAAATCCTCACGCATCGGGTTGAAAACATCAATCAAAACACCATCTTCCAGACAAACTGCTCCGTGAAGTACATTTGAAGGAATAAAATAAACATCGCCTTCTTTCAGAACCTTGCTTTCGCCATCGACTGTAATTTCAAATGAACCACTGGCTACATAGCTGATTTGCAAATGAGGATGCTTGTGCGTAGTGCCGATGCCGCCTTTCTCGAAAGCTACTTTTACGAGCATGATGTCTTCGTTGTAAGACATGATTTTACGTTTGATTTTTGGGTCAACCACTTCCCACGGAAGTTCGTCGTCGGTTACTAAGGTTTTGTTAAATTGTATCATGATTTCGGAACACAATTTTCTAAATTGTGCTTATGTTTTTGTTTGAGAAATTAACGATTCGGAGAATTGTACTACTTTAAAACTTTCTTTAAAAACGTATCAATAAACTCAACCGTGGGGTCAAACCACGGCGAGAGTAAACAGAACGAGTGCGGGGAATTCTCAAAAGTATGAACTTCTGAATAAATGCCAAACGCATCTAATTTCTTACGGTAATCGTCACGGCCAGCGTGCATTCTATCAACCGAACTATTCAAGAAAAGGGTAGGAGGCGTATTTTTGCCTGCGTGCGTCAGTGCCGATGCTTCGTGCCAAAGTTCGGGGTTTTCTTCTTTGCTAAATCCAAACCAATAAGTAGCAGCCGAAGTGCTTTTTCGGTCATCGCCCTCGCCCGATTCTGGGTGAATATATGCCAAAATTCCATCAATATCTACGATGGCGTTTATTTTGCTCGAATGTTTCAAATCACCAATGTTTCCTTCAAATTTTGTTAAATTATTCGTATTTCCGAGGAGTGCTGAAAGTTGCCCACCCGCCGAAAAACCTACGCTGGCAATTTTATTGGTATCAATTCCGTATTTCTTGGCATTGGCTCGAATCCACCTTACTGCTGCCTTCAAATCATGTACGCCAGCAGGGTAGAGGGCTTCGGTCGAAAGGCGATATTCGGCCGTGAAGGTTGCATAACCCAAAGCTGCCAAGCGTTGAGCCAATGGAATATGTTGCGAACGATTACCCGTACGCCAACCACCACCATGAATAATTAAAATCGCAGGACGAAGTTTTTTAGATTTAGTTTTTGGATAAAAAGCATCGAGTTGTAAATCTCTCGTACCTGTGTTGGCAAAAATGATGTTTCGTTCTTCAATTACATTTTCTGGTGTTTTTTCTGGCACTAAAGTGGCATTTGGGTGCGTTTTTAAACTATTTTTCAATGCACTATAATTACTATAAGAAGTATCTCGAACATTCGTGATGCCTTTCAAAGAAGGCGTTTTACTCCAAAAATCTTGGTATTGAGTCTGTAATTTTCCTGAGAAAACCTCTTCTCTAGTGTATTGCTGTACTTCTTTTTCACTCAGTTGGTGCGACCATTTTACTCTATTTTGTGTATTTGCCCCTGTTCCCTTTGAGCCAAACTCGGCATAGAAAGTGCTTTTTTCGGTTTCTGGCCTGCCCCAATTATTCCAGCCTTCGGGCAAAATATGGCTGTCCATTTCGCAGTTGATGAAAACAGTTTTGGCAAAATCTCGCCACGGTCTGCCTAAATAAACTTTCGTAGCCGCTTTATCGGCCGTTAGTTTACAATCTTTGAAAACGTAGCCATAAGCCACCCATTTTGGCGTAGAAGCGGCCGTAACGTAACCATCGGTTTTGGAGTGAATATGACAATTTTCAAACAAAGCCGTTGACGACCCGAAAATAAAATCGACTGTACCTTCGATGTAGCATTTCGAGAAATATTGTCTGGCGTTTTCGCCCGAAGCAAAAATTGTATCTTGGTTTCCCAAAAACTTACAGTTTTCAAATACACAGCGGTCGCCCTCTACGTGCAAAGCAACGGCTTGCCCAACTCTTCCTGCGGTATTTTCGATGGTAAGGTTCTTGAATTTAATATCATTTCCCAACACTTTTAAGGTGTACGAATCGAAGGTTTCCATTTTGCCTTTTCCCGAAAAATCATCATAGCTAATGATGGTGCTATCAAGGCTTTCGCCCATAAAAGTGATGTTTGTAAGAGTGCTATAAACTTCGAGTTTTTCTTTATAAATACCTTTTTTAATTTTAATCGTAATTGGTTTTGGCAAATATACCCGCACGGCATTAATAGCATCTTGAATGTAGCGGAAATCTCCACTGCCATCTTTGGCTACTACCAAATCGTGCTGAACTTTGAGAGCTTGGGCGTAGATTTTTGTACTGAAAAGTAATAAATAAATTAAGAAAATACTCGAAAATCGTTTCATTTGATGAGGTAGGCTGATAAAAAGGCTTAAATTACAAATATCGTAAACGCCTCGAAATATGCCTTCATGTAGTGTGATTTTTATTATTCGTCTGATTCCCCTTTTCCATGAAAATCTTTTTCCTTAACTTTCAATTTCAATTTTTGCCCTGAAAGGGCTTCAAGAAATTAAGATAGGGGATCGCCCTATCGATTATAAACTAAGAAAAAGGGCTAAGCAAGTTTCGTAATCACTTTTTTCGCACTTTCAGTGCTTAGAAATTAGGTACTTACACGCATGGTAGGGCAAAACCTTACCTTAAATCGCTAAAACCCTTTCAGGGTAAAGGTAAATTATATACAATTTAAATGAGTTTAACCTAAAAATCAATCAACAAATTATCTCACCATGAAAAAAGCTCTTTTACTTTTGGGTGCTTGGGCATTGGGGGCGTATCATGCCTTTGCTCAAACCAACGACCTCTATTTTGCTTCTTATCCGAGCATCAGTCCCGATGCTAAAACTGTGGTTTTCTGCTATGAAGGTGATATTTGGAAGGCTGATTTAGCCTCTAAAATAGCCACTCGACTAACGGCCATGACTGGCAACGAAACTCGCCCACGTATTTCGCCCGATGGAAAATGGGTTGCGTTTTCGGGCGTGCAATACGGCAATAACGATGTATATGTGATGCCTTTGGAGGGTGGCAATATTCGTCAGCTAACTTACCACGATGCGGCCGATTTGGTAGAATCTTGGTCGTGGGATTCGCAAAGTATTTATCTTACATCAAGTGCTTATAATGGCGGAACAACCTACAAAATTGGACTAAATGGTGGAACCCCAACGAGGGTTTTTAAGCATTTTTTCAATCGAATTCATAACGTGGCTGAGCATCCGAGTTCGGGAGAATTGTTCTTTAATGATACTTGGGAAAGCGATAATCAAGCTTATCGAAAAGGCTACAAAGGTGAATTTAACCCTGATATTCAATCGTATAATCTCAAAACAAAAGCTTATAAACGCTACACTGAGTATAATGGGAAAGACTTCTGGACGACGATTGACCGCTCTGGAAAAATCTACTTTGTATCCGATGAAGGAAATGGTGAATATAATCTCTACACATTCGACGGTACGAAAAAGACTTCGTTGACTAACTTTAAGGAAGCTATCAAACGTCCGCAAGTGAGTGCCAATGGCGAAAAAGTCGTTTTCGAGAAAGATTATCAGTTGTTTTTATATGATGTTTCGAGCAAAAAAACGCAGGCTTTGCAGCTCACACTGAACAGAAATTTTACTTTGCCCAAAGCACAAGATTTTAATGTAAAAGGAAGCATCGTAGAGTTTGATGTTGCTCCCGATGGCAAAAAAATGGCTTTTAGTTCACGTGGACAGTTATTTGTTTCTGACCTCGAAGGCAAGTTTGTGAAACAACTCAACACGAGAGCCGATGGTCGAGTTTTGGAAGTGAAATGGTTGGCCGATAGCAAGACTTTGGTTTTTAATCAGACCGTTAATGGTTATCAGAATTGGTTTTCGATTGCGGCCGATGGTAAAGGTGCAGAAAAACAATTGACCAATGATTTAAAAAATAATCGAGATTTGACACTTAACAAAGACCGAACTTTGGGCGTGTTTTTGAGCGGAAGAGATGAAATAAAAACGATTGATTTAAAGGCTTTTACCACAAAAACAATCGCCAAAGAAGAAATTTGGGGCTTTCAGAACTCTAAACCGTATATTTCGCCCAATGATGAATATGTGGTGTTTATGGCCAAAAAGAACTTTGAAGGTGAGCTTTTTCTCCATAATTTACTAAAAAATGAGACTATCAACCTCACAAATACAGGAATAACTGAAGAAACTCCTTATTGGTCACCTGATGGAAAATATCTTTATTTTGCTTCCAATCGCACTAAAGCCAGTTATCCATTTGGCCTTGACAAAGAGCGAATTTATCGTTTGCCATTGAGCAAAATCGAAGCACCGTTTAAGTCGGATAAATTCAATGATTTATTTAAACCTGCCGAGAAAAAAACTGATGATAAAGCAAAAGCAGATTCGACCAAACCAAAGAAAATCGAGCCGATGGTAATTGATATGGAAGGTTTGATGGAGCGAATGGAGGCAGTTAGTCCAAGCAATGGAGCGGCCGATTCGCCAATTGTGTTTCAAAAAGATACCAAAACTTTTGTGATTTACCCATCCGACCACATAGATGGTAAAAATAATCTTTACAAGACAACCATTGAGCCTTTTACGCCTAATAAAACTGAAAAAATAGAGGGTGCAGATGCTTCAACTACCAATATTGTGCAAGCCGATGGCAAATATTATGCGTTGATAAACGGCACGATTTGTAAGCTCAATTTAGATGGAAATAAAGTTGATAAAGTAGATGTGAGTTTTACGTTCCGAAGAGATTTTGCGAATGAATTTAAGCAAATGTTCTACGAAACTTGGGCTAATGTCGAGGAGAATTTCTACAACGAAACCTTCAATAACGTCAATTGGGTGGCTATCAAAAAGAAATACGAGGCGTTTTTACCATACATCAATACTCGTGCGGATTTCCGTACGATGCAAAACGATATGTTGGGCGAATTGAATGCGTCGCACACTGGATTTTCGAGCAATGGTGCTGAGGAAAGTATTTTCTACAAAACCACTACAATGGCCACGGGAATTATGTTTGAAGAAGAAAATCCATACAAAGTAAAATACATTGTGAGAAAGTCGGCAGCTGATAAAACAGGCAAAGGAATTTTGGCGGGAGATGTACTGACGAAAGTAAACGGAGAAAGCATTGATACAAAGCAAAACCGTGATTTTTACTTCCAAAAACCTTCGATGGATGATGAAATTGAACTCACATTTGCTCGAAAAGATAGTTCGTTTGCTGTCAAGATTCACCCACAGAGTTCGGGGGCTTTGGTGAGTAATTTATATGATGAATGGATTCAGTGGAACCAAAATTATGTAGATGCAAAAAGTAAAAAACGAATCGCTTACGCTCACATGCGTAATATGGGAAATGAAGAATTGGAGAAATTTCTGATTGATATGACTTCCGAAGCTTATAATCGTGAAGGTTTGATTTTCGATTTACGCTATAATACAGGTGGAAATGTACACGATTTGGTCTTGAATTTCTTGGCTCAAAAGCCGTACTTGAAATGGAAATATCGTGAAGGTCAATTCACAATCCAGCCAAATTTTGCTCCTGCTGCCAAACCTTTGGTTTTGCTAATCAATGAGCAATCGTTGAGTGATGCGGAAATGACAGCGGCAGGATTTAAACAACTCCAACTTGGCAAAATTATTGGCACTGAAACTTATCGTTGGATTATCTTTACTTCAGGCAAAGGCTTGGTTGATGGCTCGTTTTATCGTTTACCTGCGTGGGGCTGCTATACGCTTGATGGACAGAATATCGAACGTGAAGGGGTAAAACCAGATGTTTACATAAAACAAACATTCAAAGACCGCCTCGAAGATAAAGACCCTCAGTTGGATAAAGCGATTGAGGAGATTTTGAAAGGTTTGTAACACAGATAAAAAATTACCACGGAGGCACGGATTACATAGATTTACACAGAAAATCTGTGCTAATTCGTGTAATCTGTGCCTCCGTGGTAAAAACCTACTTCACTACTTTCATCACGCCATTCATGATACTCCAGTGACCTGGGAAAGTACACACAAATGGATAATCACCGCCTCGAAGATAAAGACCCACAATTGGATAAAGCGATTGAGGAGATTTTGAAAGGTTTGTAACACAGATAAAAAATTACCACGGAGGCACGGATTACATAGATTTACACAGAAAATCTGTGCTAATTCGTGTAATCCGTGCCTCCGTGGTAAAAAATTACTTCACTACTTTCATCACACCATTCATGATACTCCAGTGACCTGGGAAAGTACACACAAATGGATAATCACCAACTTGGGTTGGGGCAGTAAACTTCAAACGATAGGTTTCACCTGCATTCACGAGTGGCGTTGAAAATAATACTTGCGGAATAGCAGGAACGTAGTTTTTCTCAACTGCATCTTTCTGCGTAATCATTTTATTGGCAGCATTTCCGATGATTTCAAGGCTTTTTGGCTTACCAATTACCAAATTATGTTGCATGGCATCGGGGTTTTCGAGAACCAAAATGATGGTTTTGCCTGCTGGTACTGAAAACTCTTTTTTATCAAATTTCATTGCTTCTACCACAGTCTTTATGTTGATAACGATGGCATCTTTTTCTGCTTCGCTGGCCGAGTTTTTCAAGTTCCAAGCCTGCATCAACTTATTGATTCTTGTCAAATTATCATCGCTCAATTTACTGCTTAGGCTTGCCATAAATTCTTGATTAGCAGCATTTACTGTTCCTTTTTTACGAGGATTCCAACCGCTTGATAAACCTTTTAATAAAGCTGCATTTTCGGTGCTTGGTAGTTTATCCCACAATTTCAAAAGAGCAACAATTGAATCAGGAGCTGAAACCGAAGCATAACTACGAGCCGCTCTTTCGAGTGCAAAAGTGCTGAGTTTTTGTGCTTGTTGGTAGGTTACTTTTTTCACGAAAGTGTTGTTTCTTTCGTTGCCTTCAGCAATTTTGTTTTCTTCATCAACCATCACCGTAAAAGTATATTCACCTGCCAAATCGGTTGAGTAACCAAAATCTCCTGACCAAGGGCCATTGGTGTTTTTGCTAATCGTCACGGTTTCGTTTGGTGCAATGCCCGAAGTATGCACTTTACTCCAAACCGTTGATTTTTGTCCTACTCCCGTAATATCAATTTTAAGAGAAGCAACTTGTCCTTTTTTCAATGAATCCGTTCCGTTGTTTTTTACTTCTACAAAATATCTCATGCCTTCACGCACAAACGGAGAAGCTGGTTCGGTACGCACATTTGTAATCACTAAATCTACACCTTGCGAAGTTGTTTCTGCCGCAGTTGTGGTCTTAGTTTCAGTCATTGCAGCACCGTGATTCATCATCGAATGGTCGTGCGACATTGCTGCTGGTTTAGGAGTTGAAGCAAGATTACGTAAGTGTTTTTTCAATAAAACCGATTTGTGGCTCGTCAAAGCGGTAGCAAACGCATCTGGAAGCCAGCGGTCGGTGGCCTCTGTTGCTTGGTCGATGCGAGTTAAAATTGCTTTTTCGGCTGCTGGTGTGAGTGGCATTTGGTTGAGTGCCAAAACACTATTTAAGATAACCAAAGGTTCTTTATCGTTCAATAAATTGTTTTTCAAGATAACATCAACCGACTTTGCATTGGTTGGTAAAACCTGCACGGCATTCTTACGAACAGCCCAAGATTGGTGTTTCAATGCTCCAATGGCTGCTTGCAATGCTGCAGGATTTTTATCAATCGCACCTAAGCCTTTCAATGCCCAAAGGGCATGAATGGCCGCTGTATTTAGTCCAAGTTCATCAACCGATGGGTCGTTTACGAGAGCAATCAAAGCGGGCACAACGTCGGTGTTTCCACGCTCTACCAAAAGGCGTTGAGCATGGTTTCTCCAAAACATATTATCGTTTTTGAGAGCTTTTAACAAACCATCTTTATCGTTTTTGCTAAGAGTAATTGGCTGATAAGCAGGAGCATTTTTGTAGCCAACACGGTAAATACGTCCGTGTGTGAAATCTCTCAAATCTGTATCGTAAGCATTTCCTTGACCATTGGAGAAACCTTGTGGCGTTGGATTGTGCTGAATGATGTAGCTGTACCAATCGGCTACCCAAACTGCTCCATCTGGACCAACTTCGGCAAAAACAGGCGAAAACCACTCATCAGCACCCGCCATGAGGTTGAACGATTCTTTATCTTCATAGTTAGTTCCTTTTTTCACCATCATGTTTTGGTGCAAAATGTGTCCCGTTGGTTCGGCAACAAATGCAATCTGATTCCAATAATTTTTCGGGAAAGCACGAGCCGTGTAGAAATTATGTCCAGCTGCCGCCGTAAAACCACCAAAAACATCCACCTGACGAACCTTTTCGGTGATAGGTTTCATGTCTTTGTGGGTATCTGTTCTACGACTTCCATTATCACCATTAAAACCTGGATTCAAGAAGTTTTGGTGCGGAATGGCCATGTACCAACCGTGTGAGTTGTTGGCCGTTGAGCCAAATACATCACCCGCTTCGTTGAAGCCCATGCCCCAAGTATTATTTGAAGTGCTGGTCGTCCATTCCATTTTCGAGCCATCTGGCTTGAAGCGGAAAAATGCTTGTCCAAACTTTAATGAATCGCCTTCGGCCAATTTTCCGTTGAAACCCGAATAACCTACGCAACCCCAAATCCAGTTATCGAAACCGTAGTGCAAGTTCGATGGCCCAGCGTGTGTATCGCCAGTTCCGAAACCTGTAAACAAAATTTTCTTTTCGTCGGCTTTATCGTCACCATCCGTATCTTTCAAAAACAACATGTGTGGTGCTTGCGAAACAATCAAACCACCATTGGCAAACACCATTCCGGTCGGAATGCTCAAACCTTCGGCAAAACGAGTGAATTTATCAGCTTTGCCATCTTTGTTGGTGTCTTCACAAATCAAAATATAATCGCTCCCGCCCGATTCCTTGCGTTCGTTCGGGTAATCTTTTGTGATTAGTACATACAAGCGTCCTTTTTCGTCCCAACTCATCGCAATCGGGTGCATTACGTTTGGTTCGGCAGCAAACAAACTCAAATCAAAATCGGCAGGTACTTGAATGTGCTTCATTGATTCTTCGGGCGTAAGGGCCAATTGCTGTAGTTGTTCACCTGGACGTTTTTCGTAGTTAGGCAATTTTGCTGCACGGTATTCAAATGGTTTCGGATTCAGTGCTGCGTGTGCGGCACGAGCTTCGTCGTTTACTGCCCAAAGGATACCATTTTCGAGTAGTTTTTGGAAATTTGCGTTTGTCCAAGTTCTTTCGTCATGGCCGTAAGCCGTGTAGAAAACTCGACCTTTGCCATAGCTGCGAGTCCAAGTATAAGGCTCAGTTTTGGCATCGGGGCGGTCTTTTGTTTGGTCGGCTTTTATTTCACGAGTTTGTAAAACGTTGTTGTCGGGCTGTAATTGGCTGTGCAAATACGTTTCATCAAATACTCGAATCGTTCCCAAATCTTTCATGAT
>NZ_JBMLRC010000092.1:12440-20550 GCF_049241225.1 Emticicia sp. | reverse complement strand
CCTCGGTTTCCCAACGCCGCCATGATTGTCGGAACTCGCTCAATGGGTTTGTGATGCCCATTATCACCGAGGAAAAGGATTTCGAGCCTTCGGCCAGTTTGGGCGAATATGCTCGAAAAAGAGAGCATGAGTGTTAGAAATAAAACGATTTTTTTCATTTGATTTTTAATTGGATAAGGCGTTAAAATTATTCGTCCCAAGAAATATTTTCTAAGAAATCGAATACATAACGTTCATCATATTCGACTTCAAAAACTTCTAAAAACTTGAGGTACTCTTCTCTGAATGTGTGTTTTTTGTGATGTTCTTCTTGGTTATTAATGTATTTGATAACAGTATCAATTTGAGAACGACTGTACGAAAACGCTCCGTAACCTTTCTGCCATTTAAAGGTGCTTTTAGAAAAGTTTTCTTTTATAAATTTATTAGAAGAAGTTTTAATTTCTTCAACAAGATTTGAAATAGTAGTCGAAGGATTGTGTCCAACAAAAATATGTACGTGGTCAGGCATTCCATTTATGACCAACGGTTTTGAACCTAAATTTTTAATAATTCCTCCCATGTAGGCATACAATTCATTTTTCCACGCCTTTTTAATTACATTTTCACGCCCTTGCACTGCAAAGATGATATGAATGTAAATTTGGGAGTAAGTATTAGCCATTATTAAATGTTTGTTTTTAACAACGTGATTTTATTTCGGTGCGACGCACCTTAAAATTTGTTGAGGCATCTATTTTTCTACAAATATTTAGGTGCTATGCACCAGTAAAACGATGTTTCAAATAGCGGCAGAGCCGCAAAATATTTGTAGAAAATACCGACCAAAACCAATTTGAGCCTAAATTTTTAATAATTCCTCCCATGTAGGCGTACAATTCATTTTTCCACGCCTTTTTAATTACATTTTCACGTCCTTGCACCGCAAAGATGATATGAATGTAAATTTGGGAATAAGTATTAGCCATTATTAAATGTTTGTTTTTAACAACGTGATTTTATTTCGGTGCGACGCACCTTAAAATTTGTTGAGGCATCTATTTTTCTACAAATATTTAGGTGCTATGCACCAGTAAAACGATGTTTCAAATAGCGGCAGAGCCGCAAAATATTTGTAGAAAATACCGACCAAAACCAAACTTTAAGGTGCATCGCACCGAAATAACCTTTTAGTATTTACTTTGTTTTTGCCCAAAATAAATTGCCTTAGGAATTAAAACTCCGGCAAATAAATAATCTCGCCACCTTTCATGGCCGACTCGTGAGCCAAAATTCCAACCGATGTCCAGTTGGCCGATTGTACGGCATTCGGGAATGGGTCACGGTCTTCGATGAGTGCCGAAATAAACTCATGAGCCAAATGCGGGTGCGAGCCACCGTGTCCGCCACCTTGTGCAAAACTTAGGTGCGTGTTGTCGTCGTGGTCATACACGCCTTTTCCTGTGAAAGATTGAATTTCTTGCGGAAGCAAGTGTGCATAATCAGGCGTTTCAACCTTTTCTGGAATTTCTGGCTCAGGTTTTTTTGCGGTGTGAATTACGTTTGGTTCGTTTTCAATCAACGCCCACTCGAAAGATTTTTTCGAGCCGTAAACCTCAAAACTTTCACGGTATTGACGAGCTACATCAAATAACGAACGATAAACGTAAGCACTTAAATCGCTATTTTTGAATTTTATGTGTGCGGATTCAACAGCGAATGGTGAATTATGTATTTTTATCAAATCTTCCGAAATGGTTCCCGAGCCAAAGCACGAAACGTATTCGGCTTCTAATCTCAATAAACCAGCCACTGGCCCAACGCAGTGCGTAGCGTAGTGCATCGGTGGCAAACCTGGCCAATAGTCAGGCCAGCCTTCCATGTCTTGTTGGTGCGATGCTTTTAAGAATTGTACTTTTCCGAGTTCGCCTTTTTCGTATAATTCTTTCACAAACAAAAACTCACGGGCATAAACTACGGTTTCCATCATCATGTATTTCTTGCCAGTTTCTCGGCAAGCGTTTACGATGGCTTTGCAATCTTCCACCGAAGTAGCCATCGGAACTGTACAGGCTACGTGTTTTCCTGCATAAAGAGCTTTCAAAGTTTGTTCGGCGTGGTTCGGAATTGGCGAATTGATATGTACCGCATCAATATTTGGGTCTTTCAATAACTCGTCATAATCCGAATAGCGAACATCAACCCCAAAAGTATCTCCGATTGCGTTGAGTTTTTCAACGTTTCTTTGGCAAATAGCGTACATATTTGCGTTTGGGTGACGTTGATAAATTGGAATAAATTCTGCTCCGAAGCCAAGTCCAACGATGGCTATGTTCACCCCCTTCCCCCTAGAGGGGGTATTTTCTAAATTATTCATTTTATTTATAGAGTTATATTTTAATTTTTAAAGTTCGAATATGACAGTTCCCCTTTAGGGGTTAGGGGTTTTTAAGAATGCTAAACTATCTTTCATTAATTGTTCTTCTGAATCAAACATTTTTCGCCAAATATTGGCCGCTGGAAGCTTCATGCTGAATGCTTCGATGCTTAGCATGCCATCATAATTGATTGATTGTAGGGCGGCTAAAATTTCAGTAAAATCAATTCGGCCTTTGCCAAGCGTACTGCGGTCGTTTTCCGAAAGTTGCACATGAACTATGTGTTTGGCCAATTTCTTGATGGCTTCGGTCATTGATTTTTCTTCGATATTGGCATGGAAAGTATCAAACATTATCTTGCAAGCAGGGTGATTGATGTCTTCGACCAAAGCCAAAAGTTCGTCCGACGACGAAACCAAATAACTTTCAAAGCGATTCAAATATTCGAGTCCGAGCGTGATGCCCATGCTGTCGGCGTATTCTGCCAAATCCCAAAGATTTTCTTTTGCCCAGAGCAATTCTTCTTTGGTTGGTGGCACGCCCGTAAAAACGCCCAAAGCTGAGTGAAAAGGCCCCGTAAGTAAATCCGAACCCAAAATCATAGCACAATCAATGGCACGTTTGTTTCGTTCCAAAGTTGCTTTACGCATCTCGGCATCAGCACTGATTTGATTGAAATCTGGTCCGTTTATCGTTACAGCGATACGTTTCAGGTCTAACTCGTCTAATTTTGCTCGCCAAGAATACCATTTTTCTGGATTTACATCGAAGATTGGAATCTCCACACCATCAAATCCAATTTCCTTGATCTGTTCTAAAACTGGAAAAAGGTCTTCATTAATTTCTGTTCCCCATAAAAGGAGATTCATTCCGTAGGTCATAAGCACCCTAACACCCCCCCGCCCCTAAAGGGGAGCTTTTTTTTATACGGAGCTATTATTGGTTAAAAATAATAATACAAATTTATCGTAATAAAATTATATAAAGTGTGCTTTGATTTACTAATTTTGACTGTATTTTGATATTTAATAATATTTATTTCAATATTTATGCAAAAAAAGTGTTTATAAGAGAAAGCCTTTTTTCATAAAGTAATCAGAGAAGTAGAAGCTCCCCTTTAGGGGCGGGGGGGCGATTGGGGCTATGAAGTTACTAAAAAAAACACTCGGAAGTCAGGTTTATTCGTTTGAAGTGCAGGAATTGCGTCAATCTCATTTTGATTCGAGTTGGCACTTTCATCCTCATTATCAACTATTTACAGTTTTTGAAGGAAGTGGTACTCGCTTCATCGGTGATGATATTCAGCATTTTGAAGCGGGCGATACTGTTTTTTTAGGGCCAAACGTACCGCATCTTTGGCGGAATGATAAAGCCTATTTTGAGCAAAATTCGGGTTTGGAAACGCACGGAATTGTGGTCTATTTTACGGAAGATTTCTTGGGGAATAATTTCTTTGAAAAATCAGAGATGCACCGCCTCAAGCAACTCCTACAAAATGGGCAACGTGGAATGGACATCGTGGGCAAAATGCGAGAAAAAATCAGAGAAGGTTTGGTTGAGCTGAACAAACTCGAAGGTTTTGAGAGAGTTTTGAAACTACTTTCGATGCTACACGAGCTTTCTCAATCGCTTGATTATGAGTTTATTACGAGTTTGGGTTATGTGAATATGCACAAGGTTTCAGAAACCGAACGCATGCAAAAAGTGCATGATTATGTGATGAAGCATTTCAAAGAAGAAGTCCGATTAAGCGAATTGGCATCGCTCGTGAGCATGAGTGATGCGGCTTTTTGTAGGTATTTCAAGAGCCGAACCAATAAATCTTTCTTCGATTTTATTGCCGAAATTCGAATCGGTCATGCCTGCAAATTACTGCACGAAGGCACGCTCAATGTTACACAAATTGCCTACGAAAGTGGCTATAATACTATCTCAAATTTTAATCGACAATTTAAGGCAATCGTCGGGAAATCGCCATTGGTTTATCAGAAAGAATATCGTCGAGATTGAAAGTTTTGTGTTGTTGACCCAAAAGCTTTTTTTAAAACTAAAACGATGTATTCTAAAATATTTTTTTAATATTAATTTATTGAAAAATAATTTTTTAAAAAGACTTGAAAAGAAAGCCTTCCTAGCTTAATATTGTAGTATAATTCAACCCCGACCATTTTTCAATTCAACAAAACTCTTCTTTAGTTCTATGAAAAAAGTTCTTTTTTCGGTGCTTAGTTTTGCCTTTCTCAATCTAAATGCCCAAAATACGCCCTTAAATCTTATTCCGCAGCCCGTTGAGGTATCGCAAAGTGCGGGAAGTTTTGCTTTCACCGCCAAAACAACTATCAGTTATAACAAAGCCGATGCAAGCGGTGTGGCCGAAATGTTGGTGCAGAAATTGAGCGTGCCAACGGGCTTAGCTTTAAAAGCCCAAGAAGGAAAAACTGGTATGATTCAACTCAATTTGAATGATACTCCGAATGCCCAACTTGGCAAAGAAGGCTATACTTTTGAGTCAACACCGAAAGGCGTTGTTATTTCGGCCAATCAAACTGCGGGTTTGTTTTATGGAATGCAAACTTTGCTACAACTTTTACCGAAAGAAATTGAAAGTAAGTCAGTTACGAAAGCTACGTGGGCGATTCCTGCCGTAAAAATTACTGATTATCCACGCTTCGGTTGGAGAGGAATCATGCTTGATGTAAGCCGTAATTTCTTCACAAAAGCCGAAGTGAAAAAATACATTGATGATATTGCTCGCTTGAAATATAATACTTTTCACTGGCACTTGACTGATGATGAAGGTTGGAGAATTGAGATTAAATCTTTGCCTAAACTAACCGAAGTAGGAGCGTGGCGTGTGCCTCGTGCTGGTCATTTTGGTGAGCGTGATGTGCCAAAAGCGGGCGAAAAAGCAACCATAGGTGGTTTTTATACGCAAGAAGATATTAAAGAAATAGTAAAATATGCTCAAGAACGCAATGTAACGATTGTTCCTGAAATTGATGTCCCAGGGCATAGTATGGCGGCAATTGCGGCGTATCCAGAATTGAGTACTACCAAAAATCCGAACACTTTCGTCAATCCAGGGGCAAAAATTGCCGATTGGTTTGGTAATGGAACTTTCAGGCTAAATTATGAAAATGCCTTGAATCCTGCCGACGAAAAAGTATATGAGTTTTTGGATAAAGTAATGACCGAAGTGGCGGCACTTTTCCCAAATCAATATATTCACGTGGGTGGTGATGAGTGCTACAAAGGTTTTTGGGCGGCCGATGCTGGTTGTCAGGCTTTGATGAAAAAATTGGGTATTCGCCACGTTGAAGACCTTCAAGGATATTTTATGAATCGCTTGGAAAAAATATTGGCGGCAAAAGGTAAAAAACTTATTGGTTGGGACGAGATTTTAGAAGGTGGAATTTCGCCAAATGCAACCGTAATGAGTTGGAGAGGAGTAAAAGGTGGAATTGAAGCGGCACATCTTGGGCATGACGTGGTGATGACACCTACTACGTTTGCCTACTTAGATTATAACCAAGGTGATAATTCTATTGACCCTCCAATTTATGCGGGTTTGCGAGTGAGTAAATCATACAGCTTTGAGCCAGTGCCAGATGGCGTAGATGCCAAATATATTTTGGGCGGACAAGGGAATCTTTGGAGCGAACAGACGCCAACTTTACGCCATGCTGAGTATATGACATATCCACGAGCATGGGCACTGTCGGAAGTGTATTGGTCGCAGAAATCGGCTAAAAACTGGGATAATTTCAGCAAACGCATGGAAGCTCATTTCGACCGTGCAGAGGTTGCCGAATTGGGTTTCTCGAAAGCGGTTTACGATGCGATTATCACACCAAGTATGAAAAACGATAAGTTAATACTCGAATTGGGTAGCGAAATTTCGGATTTGGATATTTTCTATTCGATTGACGATTCGATGCCAGATAAATTTTCGCCGAAATATTCAACTCCAATCGAACTGCCCGATGGCCCAATTACGCTTCGTGTGATTACCTACCGTGCAGGAAAGCCAATCGGTCATTTGATTACTTTGAAACGTGCCGAATTAGAACGCCGAGCTGGGAAGTAATTATCTTATTACCACGGAGGCACGGATTACACAGATTAACACAGAGAGCATGCTCCATGCTAATCTGTGTAATCCGTGCCTCTGTGGTTGAAGGCCTTCATAAAATCACTTGCCAAATAACTAATTAATTTGCCTGTTAAAGTAGAAGCCTGACCAGTAGCTAATTGTGTTGCCCCTTCACAAATATGCAAATAAGCAACATCAGTTAAAGTAGCGGTTTGGTAAATATATTGTCGGGCTTGCGTTGAAGAAATTCCGCAAGGAGTCATGGCACTTGAAAGTACATTTTCTACACAATCGAGGTCGAGTTCGATGCCCGTTGGGGCGTTTTTTGTGAAATCAATAGCTTGCAGAATAGCTGCTTTGAAAGTCATTTTTTCTCTCAAAAAAATATCCTCCAAAAACGAAAAATTAATGTTAGAGTTCTGCGAAATTTCATCAATAATCGCTTCTGAATTATAATTTTCATGAAGCCCGATAATAGCATATTTTAATAAAAATCCTTCGTCAAAAGCATATCGAAAACCATTGCCACTATGTCGGCCTTCTTGTACTCTAAAATCAGAGTGAGCATCTAAGTTTATGGCGTTGATAGCTTGTTTTTTTGTTTGAGAAACTCCCTTAATTATTGGGTAAGCATTGTTATGTCCACCACCAATTATGATTGGTATTTTCTCCAAACTCACTATCTCAGAAATCGCTTTAACTACTTCATTATCAATTACTTCAACGCTTTCTGAATTGACTTTTAAATCATCGAAAGAAAGACAACCATAAATGCCAACTTCAGCACCCGAAAGCATTTTTGTACTTTGAATATTCAGAAAAGCATTCAAAAAACTCTCCCAAGCAGTGTGCGTGCCACCAACTCCCCGATTTACTCGTACACCAATATCTTCGGCAATGCCAAGAATGACGAATTTCACTTCATCGGCTTGCCAATTACGGTTGATTTTTTCGCCCAATTTTGTTTCACCCATTCGGATTTTAATGATTGAGTTTAAATCGTTTGGTTGATATGTTTTTTGGTTTGGCATAGATTCAAATTGTTATTGTTTGATAACCAAAAGTTGCAAAAATTTAGAACGCAGATAACGCTGATTTTCAAACGCAGATAAACGCCGATTTAAAAATCTGTAGAAATCAGCGTTGCCTGCATGGCAGCGGCCAACTGTCCGCATTATCAGCGTTCCAATTGCATTATTAACCTGTAATAACTTTATTATGAAAATTCCCCTCTAATCATCACTTTATCAATCAAATTTTCTCCAAATGAATAAGGAAAATAAGCCAATGATGGTATGGGTTTGGTGAAAATTAAGTTGGCCAATTTTCCTATTGTGATGCTCCCGACTTGCTCTGAAACTTCCATGGCATAAGCCCCATTCAGTGTTGCGGAATTGATGGCTTCTTCGGGCAACATTTTCATTTGAATACAACTCAAAGCAATCAATAATGGCATATTTCCGCTGGGCGATGAACCTGGATTAAAATCACTTGCCAGTGCCAGTGCAACATTAGCATCCAGCATTTGTCGAGCGGGTGGATATTGCATTCGCAAGAAAAATGCGGCCGATGGAAGGAGTGTACCAATGGTGTTTGAATTGCTCAGACAAGCAATTTCTTCATCGCCCATTGTTTCCAAATGGTCAACCGAAATGGCTTG
>NZ_JBMLRC010000092.1:1836-12340 GCF_049241225.1 Emticicia sp. | reverse complement strand
TAACCGCTTTTTATCTCGATTGCTCCAGTACCCGTTTGTTTTACAGCTTCCAAACGCTGCCAAGCTTGCTCAAAAAGTTCATTTTCCGAAGTTTCGGCAATTCGCTTGGCCGAATTCAAAATTCCGCCACCTTTTTGTGCAATTTCGGCATAACTCAGTCCTTTTATTTTATCAATAAATTCATTCTCTCGGCTTCCTGCATAGACAATATGCGTGTGCGAATCGCACCAAGTTGGCATCACGAATGCTCCTTTTGCATCATAAATTTCATCGGTTTCATTGCTCAAATCTAAGGCCTGCATCAAACCATAATCAGCAATTTTTTCGCCCTTAATTCTTAAAAAAGCGTTTTCGAGCAGTGGCAAATCTGCCATTGCTACACCTCTTAGCAATTGAGGGTTTTCTCTAACTCCGATGAGTTGTTTGATGTTGATAATTAGCATTTTATTCTTAAATTATTGCGATTGGGCTTCTGTGAGGTCAAAAGACCATTTCTTGTAAAGTCGTATATCTATTGACCTCATCCCAACCCTTCTCCTCATAGGAGAAGGGCTAAAAGTCTCCCTCTCCTCGCAGGAGAGGGAGATTTAGAGGGTGAGGTTCTACTTAGCGATATAAACTTCTCTTATTAAAAAAGTCTCTCTTTCAAATCCAAACGATGTTGACGAGCCACATCTTTGGCAATATCATAGCCTGCATCGGCATGGCGAATCACGCCCATTGCGGGGTCGTTGTGCAAAACTCTTTTTAGTCGTTTGGCGGCATCTTCCGTGCCATCGGCCACGATTACCATTCCTGCATGAATTGAATAACCCATGCCCACGCCGCCGCCATGATGCAACGAAACCCAACTTGCACCGCCCGCAGTATTTATCAAAGCGTTCAAAACAGGCCAGTCGGCAACGGCATCAGAGCCGTCGAGCATGGCTTCGGTTTCTCGGTTGGGCGATGCCACCGAACCTGTATCCAGATGGTCTCGACCAATAACGATTGGGGCTTTAACTTTGCCAGTTCGAACCAATTCATTGAATGCTAAACCTGCTTTTTCTCTTTCGCCTTGTCCCAGCCAACAAATGCGGGCGGGTAAGCCTTGAAAAGCAATGCGTTCTTGGGCCATTGTCATCCAGCGTTTCAAAGATTCGTTTTCGGGGAAAAGAGAAAGAATCAATTCGTCGGTTACTTTAATATCTTCGGGGTTGCCCG
This sequence comes from Emticicia sp., assembly GCF_049241225.1. Lineage (NCBI taxonomy): Bacteria > Pseudomonadati > Bacteroidota > Cytophagia > Cytophagales > Leadbetterellaceae > Emticicia > Emticicia sp. Next base: position 11,137 of record NZ_JBMLRC010000092.1, on the reverse strand, counting down.
AAAGTGCTGCCCAACGAAATGGGCCTTTTCCTTCGCAGAATAGTGGACGAATATAAGCAGGCACAAATCCAGGGAAATCGAAAGCATTTTTTAGCCCTTGCTCGTAGGCTCTTCCACGTAAATTATTGCCATAATCGAAGGTAATTGCTCCTTTTTGCTGCAATTCGAGCATTAATTCTACGTGCAAACGCATCGAACGATTCGCCATTTCGAGGTATTGTTCGGGGTTTGTTTCACGCAAAATATTAGCTTGCTCTTGCGAAATTTCATGCGGAAAATACCCAATAATTGGGTCGTGGGCAGAAGTTTGGTCGGTCAGAATATCGGGCGTGATATTTCGCTCAATACATCTTTGCAGCAAATGAATAATATTGCATTTTACGCCAATAGACAAGGCTTCACCGTTGATTTTTGCTTCAACAGCACGGTCAATTGCTTCATCAATATCTGTAAAATAAATATCCAAATAACGAGTTTCGATGCGTTTCAAAATACGCCATTCTTCCACTTCGGCCACTAAACAAACGCCATCGTTCATTGTCACGGCCAATGGTTGAGCTCCGCCCATTCCGCCCAGACCTGCGGTGATTGAAAGTGTGTTTTTTAGAGTATTGCGGTTCGCCGCCCGATTGAAGTGTTTGCGAGCAATCGCCGAAAACGTTTCGTAAGTGCCTTGTACAATTCCTTGCGAACCAATGTAAATCCAAGAGCCAGCAGTCATTTGTCCGTACATCATTAAGCCTTTTTGTTCGAGTTCGCTGAAATACTCCCACGTTGCCCACTTCGGAACGAGTTGAGAATTGGAAATCAATACCCTCGGAGCATCTTTATGAGTTGGCAAAATACCCACAGGTTTTCCTGATTGAATGAGTAAGGTTTCATCTTCTTCTAAATTCTGTAAAGCCTTGATAATCAAATCTAAAGATTCGATATTTCGGGCAGCTTTTCCACGTCCGCCATAGACAATTAAGTCTTCGGGACGTTCGGCCACTTCGGGGTCGAGGTTATTCAGAAGCATTCTGAGGGCAGCTTCTTGCACCCAACCTTTACAAGTAAGTTTATTGCCAGTTGGGGTTTTATATTTTGCGAAATCGTAAGTGTTTTCTATGGTTTTCATAATTATTATTTTTATTCACGTTTTATAATTTCCTCCCCTTTTTTCAAGGGGAGGTGTCCTGACGATAGTCGGACGGAGGGGTTTTTCGGCGTAGAACAGGCTTTTTCCCCAATTTTACTACCCTTTGTTAACCGTGCGACGGTCACCACCTCCCCTTAAAAAAATCAAGAAAAATGATTTTTTAAGGTACTCCTCCTTGAAAAAAGGAGGAGAAAGTTTGTACTCTATATTTTTATTTCTTTCAAAAACTCCACCGCCAATTTCATATCATTGTGCAGCACTCGGTCGGCTTCGTTGAATGAGACTTTTTTGCGGAAATCTTCATAAACTTGTTCAATAACGGGTGAGCTTTTGAGCGGTTTTCTGAATGCTAATGCCTGTGTAGCAGTCAGTAATTCTATCGCCAAAATTCTTTCTACATTATTCAGCACTCGCAGATTTTTTGTGGCGGCATTTGCTCCCATGCTCACGTGGTCTTCTTGGCCGTTTGATGAAACTATAGAATCGACACAAGCTGGTGTGCAGAGTTGTTTGTTTTCGCTCACGATTCCTGCGGCGGTATATTGCGGAATCATCAAGCCCGAATTTAGACCAGAATTTTTGACCAAAAACAAAGGTAAACCACGTTGCCCCGAAAGCAATTGATAAATACGTCGCTCAGAAATACTGCCGATTTCGGCCATTGCCATGCTCATCAAATCAAAGGCGATTGCCAATGGTTGACCATGAAAATTTCCGCCCGAAAGAATTAAATCATCATCGGGGAAAATATTCGGATTATCGGTCACGGCATTGATTTCTTGCAAGAAAGTTTTACTCACAAAATCAATCGAATCTTTGCTTGCACCGTGTACTTGCGGAATACAACGAAACGAATACGGGTCTTGAACTTGTGTTTTTGTTTGATTGGTTATTTGGCTGTTAGTCAGGTATTTACAAATCGTTTCGGCGGTTTCTACTTGCCCCTTGTGCGGACGAATCGAATGAATTTTTGGGTGAAAAGGTTGTAATGAAGCATCAAACGCATCAATCGAAATCGCCGAAATTAAATCTGCTATTTTGAGGAGTTTTTGAGCCTTTAATAAACTATAAATTCCATAAGCGGCCATAAATTGAGTGCCATTGATAAGGGCAATTCCTTCTTTGCTTTGTAGCTCGATAGGCTGCCAACCAAATTGGTCTAAAACTTCTTTTGCGACTCTTTTTTTGCCCTTAAAATTTACTTCTCCTAAACCAATCAGCGGTAAAGCCAGATGCGAAAGCGGAGATAGGTCGCCCGAAGCTCCGAGCGAACCTTGTGCATAAATAACAGGTGTAATATCGTAATTATAAAAATCTATTAATCGCTGAACAGTTTGCTCTTGCACACCCGAATGTCCGTAGGCAAGCGACTGGATTTTCAAGAAAAGCATCCATTTTACAATCTCTTTCGGCACTTCATCGCCCATACCACAAGCGTGCGATTGTAATAGATTATATTGCAGTTGAGCAATTTGTGTTTTATCAATCGCTACATTTTGTAAAAATCCAAAACCAGTATTGATGCCATAGAAAAGGCAATCGCTATTGTTGAGTTTTTGGTCAAGAAAATCTCGACAATGATTGATTCGGTGGCGTGCTGTTTCCGAAAGTTCGAGGTCGTGCGTATGTGTCGAGATTTGCTGCAAAGTATCAATATCGAGCCAATCTTGGTCAATGAGGTGTGTGCTTTTGTCGATGATTGTCGTTAGCATGGTTAAGCCTGATTTTTTGACAAAATTCGAGTATTCAATTAATAATAAAAAATAGTATTTTTATGTTTTATTAATCACATTTAGTGATTAATAAGGTTTTGCATTTTTTGAAGGGAACAGGATTAATAGGTTCTAAAATTTCCCCTCCTTTTTAAGGAGGGGTGGCAAAATTCTGACGAAGTCGAATTTTGACGGGGTGGTCTTTAGCGTAGAATTAGTTTTTTTCAATTTTCACTACCAATGTTTACCACCTCCCCCTCAAAAAACACATGAAAATGTGCTTTTTGAGGGTACTCCTCCTTGAAAAAAGGAGGAGAAATTAAAACAAAAATAGAACCAATTAACCCTGCCTTTGAAGGGGGCAGTGGCGACCGCCGCACGGGATGTCATCTATCAAAAAATCAATAAAAACATTTTAATCTCACCCGCTGGCATAGAATTTTCATGAAAGTATTTAGCTTTACACAACCAACAACAGCAAACGTAATTAATGACAAGAATAGCAAAGACTATCAATAAAAAGCCCGATGTGGTGCTTATTGGGGCAGGAATAATGAGTGCTACACTCGGAATCATGCTCAAAGAGTTTCAGCCCGACCTCACGATTGAGGTTTTTGAGCGACTGGATTTTGTAGCGGGCGAAAGCTCAGATGCGTGGAATAATGCAGGAACTGGGCATTCGGCACTTTGTGAATTAAATTATACCCCCGAACTCGAAGATGGTTCGATTGATTGCAAAAAAGCCATTGCGATTGATGAAGCCTTTGAGACTTCTCGCCAGTTTTGGGCTTTTTTGGTCGAGAGAAATATCGTTCAATCGCCCGAAAGTTTTATTCGCAGTATTCCTCACATGAGTTTTGTTTGGGGCGAAGAAAACGTTACGTACCTCCGAAAACGTCATGCGGCACTTACAAAATATCATCCTTTTAAGGGCATGCAATATTCAGAAAGCCATGCACAGTTAAAAGAATGGATGCCGATTGTGATGGAAGAGCGTGACCCCAGCCAGCACGTGGCGGCTACAAAAATGGATATCGGCACTGATGTTAATTTCGGAGCTTTAACTCGTGCTTTGCTCGACTATTTAGATGGTTTAAATGGCGTGAATATTCATTTACACCACGAGGTAGAAGATATTGAGCGAGAAGATGATGAGAAAAAATGGACGATTGAGGTAAAAAATTTAGATAATGGTAAAGAAACCGAGGTGAAAGCCAAATTCGTGTTTATCGGAGCGGGCGGAGGCTCATTGCATTTACTCGAAAAGGCTGATATCCCCGAAGGAAAAGGTTTTGGTGGTTTCCCTGTGAGTGGACAATGGTTGAAATGTATTAACCCCGATGTGATAAATGCCCACCATGCCAAAGTGTATGGCAAGGCGTCGGTTGGAGCTCCACCGATGTCGGTTCCGCACTTGGATTCTCGTATGATTGATGGCGAAAAAGCCTTGCTTTTTGGCCCTTATGCAGGTTTTTCTACGAAATTCTTGAAAAATGGCTCTTATTTCGATTTACCGACTTCAATCAAATGGTCGAATCTCATTCCGATGATTTCGGCTGGTTTAGATAATATTCCGCTTACAAAATACCTAATACATGAGGTTATGCAATCGGAAGAGGCAAAATTGGAGGCTCTCCGAAATTTTATGCCGACCGCCAAAATGGAAGATTGGGAATTGGAAATTGCTGGGCAACGGGTGCAGGTAATCAAAAAAGACGACGAACACGGTGGTGTTTTGGAGTTCGGAACAGAAGTGGTGAGTGCCGCCGATGGCTCGTTGGCTGCTTTGCTGGGTGCTTCGCCTGGGGCTTCGACCTCGGTTTCGATTATGCTCAATGTGATTAAAAAATGTTTCCCAATACAAATGCAGTCGGACGAATGGCAACAGAAAGTTAGGCAAATGATTCCGTCGTATGGCCGTCCGCTGATTGAAAATCCAGCTTTGTGCGATGAAGTGAGGGTATGGACAAGTAAGGTTTTAAAACTGAACGGATAAAAAATGGAAATCAGACAGCTTCGTTATTTTCTGATGCTTGCCCAAGAGCTGCACTTCAAGCGTGCAGCCGATAAGCTATTTATTGTTCAGCCCGCACTTACCAAGCAAATTCAAGATTTAGAGGCCGAGTTGGGCGTAATACTTTTTGATAGAAACAAACGAAATGTGAAGCTTTCGGTGGCAGGGGAGTATTTCAAAACAGAAATAACGAAGCTTTTTGAGCATTTAGAAAAGTCGAAAAACGAAATAAAGCAAATAGAATTGGGGCAAAAAGGTGAGTTAAAAATAGGTTATGTTGGCTCGTGTATTCATACTTTTTTGCCCAATTTGCTCGGAAATTTACACGATAAATACCCAGAAATCCATACATATTTATCAGAAATGACTTCGGCTTCGCAACTTTTGGGGGTTCAGAAAGGCGAGTTGGACATTGCTTTTCTACGCAATCCGCCGCCCAATAAGCGTTTCCTGCAACGAATTGTTTTTCAAGAAAACTTTGCTTTAGTTTTGCCCAAAAACCATTGGCTTGATGCAACGAATTTTCAATCAATGGCACAAGTTGCCAACGAAAAGTTTATTCTTCCCACCAAAACCGATGGCGAGATTTACCACAATCTACAATGGAGTATTTGTGAAGATGCTGGTTTTTCTCCACAAATTTCGCACGAAACCGTACATGGTTATACAACTCTGAAATTAGTCGAGAATAATTTGGGCATTTCGCTGATTCCGATTTCATTTGAACGAGTAACCAACGCCGCCATTAAATTTATCGAACTGCAATATATTCCGCAAAAAGCAGAAATTACGGCTTTATGGAATCCACAAAACCCAAATCCGAGTTTGAGGCGATTTTTGGAGGTGCTACCTTAATTTTCGTACGGTTATTGGTGTACATTGATTATTAAGTTGAACAATTTTTAAGGAATTGCTGTCTCCACTAAAACCACAAGAAGTCTGACATTTTGCTGTGTATGAACCTTCTTTCAGAACGGTAATAGTTGTTCCAGTTGAACCATTGCTCCAGAGAACTGTTCCCGAACAACCAGTTGCCGTGAGTGTAGCATTATCAATTCCACACAGAGCAGTTTTGGTACTTGTAATGCTTGGAGCTTGTGATATGTTTGTAGCTCCAATAACAACATTGTTAGAGACAGCCGAACCACATATAGTATTACAAGTAACTGTATAAGTACCTGGCTGCGAAATTTGCACAGAAGTGGAGGTCATTCCGTTGCTCCATATCACTACACCGTTACAACCGCTTACAAGTAAATTTGCTGTTTCTCCACCACAAATGGATGCCTTATTAGAGGTTGCGGTTGGAGTAGTTGGTAAAATGCCACTTCGCAAAATAATTGCATTTGAAGGTCCACTTTCCCCACATTGGTTTTTACAAATAACAGTATAAGTACCTGATGTAAATAATTGAATAGACGTAGTAGTTGCTCCTGTTGACCAAACTACTTGTCCTGAGCAGCCCGTTGCCGATAATGTTGCCGATTCACCATCGCATAAAATAGTTTTATTAGTAGAAATAAATGGTGCGGCTGGCAGGTATCCTTGCTGAATAGTCCATGTATTCGAAGGATTGCTATTTCCGCACGATGTTTGGCAAATGGCCGAATAAGTCCCTGTTTGTGTGACTGTTATGACCGATGTAGTTGCTCCTGTATTCCATAAAACAGTGCCATTACAAAGTGAAGCTGTTAGCGTAGCAGAAGAGCCATTACAAATTGTATTTTGATTGGAAGACACAAGAGGCGTTGTAGGAGTAGCACCACTTTGTGAAATAGTAATGATGTTTGATGGTGGACTCGTTCCGCAGGAATTTTGGCATTGAACCGAATAAGTTCCTGTTGTTGAAACCACAAGAGATGTTCCTGTACTGCCATTGCTCCATAAAAGTGTGCCATCCACACAAGCACTCGAAATCAATGTAACAGTTGGGTTTAGACATAATTCGCCATTTAATGCTGAAATGACAGCAGGATTGGTACTGATAGCGGAGATTACTAAAGTATCAGAATTAAGACTACGGTTATCATCTTTCGTACAAAAGGCGTAATATTCTCCTGCGGTATCTACCGAAATGCTGCTACCCGTAAAGCCATTGCTCCAAGTGATTATTCCTGTGCAATTTGTTGCAGTTAATACTGCTCTTTCTCTATTACATAATGAAGTTTTATCAGTAGTGATTAGAGGCTTTGGTAGAACATTTACTTGAATAGTATTAGAAACAGTACTTCTACACGGTGAGCCTTGACAGTAAGCATTATAAGAGCCATCAGCCACTACTGTAATACTTGTTCCTTCCGCCCCATTATTCCAAATGACAGTTCCATCGCAGCCGCTTGCTATTAAGGTATTTGCATTTTGAGTGATTATTGGAGCCGTTGACGGAAGTATCGTTACCGTAATTGTATTAGAAATTTCGCCAGTTGGCACGCAAGTAGCGAAATAATTACCTGTTTGAACGGCATGAATCGCAAATGGATTGTAGGTATTACCATTATTCCAAATGATATTGCCTGAGCAGCCCGTAGCAACAATATTTACCGAATCGTTACTGCAAATAGTAGTTGGACCAACAGCACTGATAGTGAATGTATTATCGTTCCCGAAAGCAAAAATAGAACATGTCAATAGCAAAAGTGTAGTGAATATACGCATGGATTATTTTTTGGTTGATAACTAAAAAAAACGCAAAAACCATTCCAAATGTAGCCACTTAATCAGTAATTTAACGTGAGTTCGGGGTTGTAAAAAATGTAAAGAGTTTATAACAAATGAGTTATCTGTATAAAATTACTTCATCGTAATTAAATATCGGTAGAAAAAAATGACCCAAAGACTTTTAAAGCCCCATCGGGACGATCGTCAATATAAAGCCCCCTCTGGGGCAAATACAAGCTATTTCAATCCCAAACTCACGTTAATTTATTTGTTGATAAATATCTGTGTAAAAAACAAATAACCATCAGCCCGACGCACAATTCCGACGCCAGTGAGCGTAAATTTGCCTTCAATATTTTTTCGATGCCCAGGGCTTTGTATCCAACGATTCACTACTTCTTGTGCCGAAAATTTTCCGTAAGCCACATTCTCTGCAATGGCGTTTGATAACTCAATTTGGCTCATCAGTCTATCGGCTCGACCATCAAAACCATCGTGTCCGAAATCTACTCGGCTATCGGCCATGTTTTTGCTGTGTTTTAGGGCTTCCGCAGTAATTAATGGCATCATTTTGAGTGGTGCTAAACCTCGGCCTCTGCGGTATTGATTCACATAATCTAACACCGATTGTTGAAGCTGAACTTCTCCATTGATTTGTTCGGGCGACTGTGAGCAGGCTTGAAGTGAAAGTAAAATGAAAGCACAAAAGGCAAAAACGAAGACATTTTTCATCATAAAATTATCAGTACGTTTATCCTAACGTAATTGATGGGGTTTTGTATTGTATTAGTTTTAATTTTAAATCAAAATCATTGAGCATTTGTCTGATAAACAAGGTTTTATGTTGTTTCTTAAATTATTTTAAGAATATTTTTCTCGGAATAATATTTAATAAAATTATTACCCTATTTTTATGGATAAATGTCTGTAACTCAAAGTTATAGGCAAAACTCAACCTTCAATCTATAAAACTATAATGCGTAAAACTTTTTTATTACTGAGTTTTGTGCTGCTGGGTGCTTTTGGGCATCAGGCAACGGCACAAGCTAAAAAACAGCCATTGATTGTCTTCGTAACTGGCGACCACGAGTACAGTGGTGAATTCACGCTTCCATTAATCGCTGCCGAACTCGAAAAAAACTACGGTTTCCGAACCAAAGTTTTGAAGGCTTATCCCAACCAAAATGCCGAAAAAGACATCCCAGGCTTAGAGGCTTTGCAAGAAGCTGATTTGGCAGTTTTCTACCTCCGTTGGCGACAACTTCCGCCTGAGCAACTCGAACACATTGAAAAATATCTCAAATCAGGAAAGCCAGTAATGGGTTTCCGAACAACTACTCACGCGTTCAATTTCCCTAAAGGTGATGTTTCCGAACGTTGGAATGCCTTTGGCGAATTTGCTCTTAATGCACCTCCAGGTTGGGGCGGAAAAGCTGCTCACACGCACTACGGACACGAAAGTAGCACCGATGTTTCGGTCATTGAAGCAGCAAAAAAACACCCGATTCTGACTGGTGTTGCTCCCAATTTTCATGTGCGTTCGTGGTTATATCGAGTTTTGCCCGATTATCCAACCAAAGGCTCTGAGTGGCTTTTGATGGGGAAAGCTGTAAACCCCGATAAAGCTGCCATCGAAAACCCTGTTGCTTGGACAGGTACAAATTCGTTTGGTGCAAAGGTATTTACTACTACAATGGGACACCCCGAAGATTTTCAAGTAGAAGCTTTCCAACGCCTCATTATCAATGCTATTCATTGGGAACTGGGCAAAAAAGTGCC
>NZ_JBMLRC010000092.1:0-1736 GCF_049241225.1 Emticicia sp. | reverse complement strand
ATCAAAATATTACTCACAATATTCGTACTGACTGTCTTTCTGGTCAGTTCGTTTCTTCCAGCTCCGCTTGATATTATTAAAGTCGAGAAAGGAAGCCATATATCACTCATTGGTGGAAATCTTGGTTCACGGATGATGAACTATGACCATTTCGAGACCGAAATGCACGTACGTTATCCCGACAACTCATTGATTATCAGAAATATGTGCGATGGTGGCGATACCCCAGGTTTTCGTCCACACGCCAGTCGAAATTTGCCTTGGGCGTTTCCGGGTGCAGAAAAATTTCAGACCGAATATGCTAAAAACTCAAATAGCGAAGGACATTTCGATTACCCTGACCAATGGTTAACCCGCCTAAAAACTGATGTAATAATTGCATTTTTTGGTTACAGCGAATCGTTTCAAGGAAGAGCAGGTTTGGCCAATTTCAAAGCCGAATTAGATGCTTTTATTAAATATACTTTGAAACAAAAATACAACGGTGTTTCCGCTCCACAACTCGCTATTGTATCGCCCATTGCTTTTGAAGATTTGACCAGCAAATACGATTTGCCAAATGGTGTAAAAGAAAACGAAAATCTTCTACTTTACACCAACGCCATGCGTGAAGTTTCGGCAGCGAATAAAGTGCTTTTTGTCGATGCTTTTACACCTTCAAGAGCATGGTATGCCAGTACGGCCGAACCTTTAACAATTGACGGCTCGCAACTCAATGATGAAGGTTACAAAAAACTCGGTCTTTTACTTTCTGATAAAATTTTCGGTAAAACTCCTGCCAGAGCGGAAGCAAACCGAGCATTGATTCATGCCGCTGTAATGGAAAAAAACTGGATGTGGCACAATGACTACAAAATTCCAAATGGCGTTCATGCGTATGGTCGTAGATACAATCCTTTTGGGCCAGACAATTATCCTGCCGAAATCGAGAAGATTCGACAAATGACCGATATTCGTGATAACGCGATATGGTTGGCAGCTTCAAAAGGTGAAAAAATGGATGTGGCAGCTGCTGATAAAAATACCCGAACGCTTCCGCCAGTAAAAACCAACTTTAATCCCGAAAAAAATGGTAGCCTCGAATATCTCTACGGACAAGATGCCCTCAATAAATTAAAAGTGCCTGCGGGTTATAAGATTGAGCTTTTCGCTTCCGAAAAAGAGTTTGATGATTTGGCAAATCCAGTGCAAATGTCGTTTGATAATAAAGGGCGTTTGTGGGTAGCCACGATGCCAAGTTACCCGCACTACAAACCTGGTGATGCCAAACCAAACGATAAAATTTTGATTTTGGAAGATACCAATAATGATGGTAGGGCCGACAAACAAACGGTTTTTGTGGATGGTTTGCATTTGCCATTGGGTTTTGAAATTGCTCCCGAAGGCGTGTATGTTTCGCAAGGAACAAACCTCAAACTTTTTACCGATACCAATGGCGATGATAAAGCTGATAAAGTAGAAATCTTGCTCAGTGGCTTCGACGACCACGATACACACCACAATAACAGTGCTTTTTGTGCCGACCCATCGGGTGCAATCTATGGTGGTGAAGGTGTCTTCTTGCACACAAACGTCGAAACTCCTTATGGAACTGTGCGTGCCACCAATGGCGGTTTTTATAGATATTCTCCGCAATTACACAAGCTCGAACGCACTGCTCAATTATCAATTCCAAACCCGTGGGGAATTGCTTTTGATGATTGGGGACAACCATTTTTTGCCGAAACCTCAAGCCC
>NZ_JBMLRC010000091.1:0-1453 GCF_049241225.1 Emticicia sp. | reverse complement strand
ACTTTGACTTTTCGTAAGTAAAATCTTTAGTTTTCGGTGGCTTTGGTGGCTTCGACTTCGCTCAGCCACCAAAGCCACCGAGGCACTTTTTATACTATAAAAAATTGTTAGAAGGTTCTTTATAAATAGAATTAACATCGCTCCAACACCCATCAAGTAGATGGTACTAAGAATTGAAATCCAGTTAATAGTAGTTTCTGGAACTTCGTCAGTGATAGTTGGTTGTTGAATTGCAGATGCTTGATTATCACTGTTTTTCTGCGTTTCTTCCACTGCAAAAGTAGCTTCTTCAATTGGTTGAGGTTCAAACATAACTATTTCCGTTCGCTCATAACTCAATAGCGGAATCGTTAGGCTTAAAGCCAAAGATGACAATAAATAAAAGCGGTTGAGCGTATGAAAACTCAGTCGGCGAAAACCGAAGAAGTACAGCCCATAAAAAGCCGTTAGGCAGATTGTAGATTTGAGTAGATAGTCCATACCCCCAGCCCCTAAAGGGGAGTTTAAAAAGCCCCTAACCCCTAAAGGGGAATAAAGGATTTTGTTTATAATTTATTTCCTTTTCAAAGTAATTCCAACCTTTTAAATTTTAGCTCCCCTTTAGGGCGGCAGTCGTTACTGGCGGGGGGGTATTATCTTCTTCAGCTTCTCAATCTCCTCCACCGTCAGATTTTCCTCCTTTGCCATAAACGAAAGCAAGTTTTCTACCGAATTATCGAAATAATTGGCAAATACCTTTCTGAAACTCCGTTGCCCGTATTCTTCTTTTGATATTATCGGAAAATACTCGTAGGTTTTTCCGTAAGCTTTGTAGCTCAGAAATCCCTTGCTTTCGAGCAGCCGTACCACCGACGAAATCGTGTTGTATGGTGGTTTTGGGTCATCGGGCATTTTTTCGATGATGTCTCGTACTAAACATCGCTCCAAATCCCAGATGATTTGCATGATGCGTTCTTCGGTTTTTGTTAGTTCTTCCATGATGAAACAAAGTAAAAACTAATTTTTCAGTTTTACAACTGATTTTTCAGTTATTTTATTTAAAAATCAGTTTTCAGGTTTAAAGTATTGGTTATTAGTTGTTTATGTGTTTATGCAAATGTGTGGAGTTGTTTTGCTAATTCATTGCCGTCTGGGCGACCCCGTCTGCTTTAACTGACGGATACTTTTGCAGAAACAAATTTGACTTTAGTCAACCAACATAGTGAGACTAAAGTCAAATTTGTTTTGTTTTTGTATAGTAATCCGTCAGCTAAAGCAGACGGTGTCGCCCAGAAGGCAATGAATATCCTTATAGAATATATTTTTAGCTATTATTTCATCGGTGCATCATTGATATTGATAACTTTTACGCCTTTTTCTTTGAATATTTTGCTCATAATGGCGGCGTGATTAGCCCCAACTACTATCGTTACTCGCTTGAAACCATTGGCTTTTGCTCGGTTGATGGTATTAT
>NZ_JBMLRC010000090.1:0-2623 GCF_049241225.1 Emticicia sp. | reverse complement strand
CCTTGCGTAAGAGCCGAACGATAATCGCTTACTTTCAAGATGATTTTCTTTTTCAAGAAACCTTTTTCATCAGGGAAAAAATCGTTGAAAGCATCAATGTAACCATACAAGCGTGGGTTATAGCCAGCCGAAAAAACAATACTTGAAGTCAAATTACTTTGTGCATAACCACGAAACGACGAAAGAGCATCAGAAAATTCTTTCGGTAACATTTCACCGTTTTCATCGTAGTGCGTTCTATCAACTTTCGACATCACGTTTACATCAATCGAACCCGCTACAATGGCACCACGAAGTTCGTCCTGCACTTGTTCTTTTACCGAACTGTCTTCCAGTTGAAGCATTCCGATATACATCTGCTTCATTGGCGAAGTTTCGGGCAGTAACTCAAAATATTTTGTAATTTCTGAGCCTTCTACGAAAGGTTCTAAGCGTAGTTTTTCTACTTGCTTATTTATCAATCTGTCCAAAAGATTCAGATATTCTGTAATTCTTTTGGCTCGGTAATCTTCCACTTTTTCGGTAATTGGCTCATAAACTTCACCGTTTTCTCGGCAGTGAAATGCTCGCATTTTTTCAATGAGTTCGTGTTCGATAATCGAAATTACCGAAGAAATGCCAAATCGAGCTACTTTTAGTGGCGTATCAATCGTGAAACCCAGGCCCATTACGGGAATATGGAAGGTATGTGCAGGTGTTTGTATCATTGCTTTTAAGAAAATTTGACAAAGCAACGTAAAATCTGCCAACCGAAACATGACGTTTGTCATGGAATGGATTTTTTAGGAAATAGTTTGAAGCTGGTACAAGTCATAGGCTTGCACAGTGTGTGATTTGTTGTTTACTCTTTAATGAGCCATCCTGCAAATGGTTTGACTGTAGCACAGTTTGGACTACCGTCTTTTCCGGTACCTGGCACATAAGTTTCTAAAACTGCATCAGGATTATTGTATAATTGTTCTACTTGCTCCCAAGTTATTCCAGTCAGGGGAACTTTGAGCCTCCTTGACCAAATACAATCGAATTGACCAACAAAAGCCCCGATACCGATGTAAACGAACTTATCACTTGAGCCTTGAACAAAATCACCCGAAAGTTTCGGTGGTTGCTTTTTCTCGGCATCATCTTTTATTAGAATTGAAAACTCAAAAATCAAATCATTAGTGTTAGCACGTTGCTTTTGGACAATTGTGTAGTCATTTCCAGAGCCTTTTTGTAAGCCAAAATCTACCCCAATAGGTGGGTTTATTAGATTAATCCGAACATTCAATGCTTTTTTCATTTGATTAATTGACTTAAAAAAAATTTTGGTCATTTGTTAAACTAAACTACAAAAAAAATGCTCAAGAAATCAAAATCTCTTGAGCGTTTTCAATTTATCTTAAAACATTTTCTACCTCAAACTCTGATTCAAAGCTTCCAAAGCATCAACACCCGGGCAAAGAAGGTCTTCTTTGAGGGTATTCAATGGAGTTTTGGTTGTTTGAAGCACATCGTGCAAAGCATTCGTATTTGGTTCTATATAAATCAATCCTGTCAAGATTTCGCCTTTTTCTTTTGAATTTTGAATGGCATTCATGGCCGAAAGTTTATCTTCTGGATTCCATCCTTGATGCAATTTTTGCAAGTGCAAAGCCGAACCATCGTGAAGTGTTACTTCCTTGGCATCATCATAACTTGCCGTGATTTCTTCCATCACTGGCACAAAATCTACGGTTGAAGTAGCTTCGATATGCTCACGCACATAATCGTAAGATTTTGTAGAGCCCACGTTATTATTGAAAGTTACGCAAGGAGAAATGACATCAATCAAAGCAAAACCTGGGTGAGAAATAGCGGCTTTGATAAGCGGAATCAACTGAGTTTTATCGCCCGAGAAACTACGAGCTACAAAAGTTGCTCCCAGTTCAAGTCCTAAACCCACTAAATCAATGGCATTGAAGAGGTTTGTTGAGCCAGCTTTACTTTTCGAGCCATTATCTGCCGTAGCAGAATCTTGCCCTTTTGTAAGGCCATAGCAACCATTATTCATGACTACATAAACCATATTAAGGTTACGGCGAATGGCATGCACAAACTGTCCCATTCCGATTGAAGCAGAATCGCCGTCGCCCGAAACACCGAAGTAAACCAAGTCACGATTCGCCAAGTACGCACCCGTAGCCACCGAAGGCATACGCCCGTGGACTGAGTTAAAACCGTGCGAATTTCCGAGGAAATAGGCCGGAGTTTTTGACGAACAACCGATGCCCGAAAGCTTGGCGATTCGGTGTGGCTCAACCGACAACTCAAAACAAGCTTGGGCGATTGCTCCACTGATAGAATCATGTCCGCAACCAGCACAAAGCGTTGATAAAGCTCCTTCGTAGTCTTTTTTAGTAAAATTTATTTTGTTTTTTGGCAAATCAGGATGCCTAAAGGTCGGACGAACGTATGTCATATTTTTAAAGTTTGACCCCACCCCGACCCTCCCCGATAGGGAGGGAGCTGTTTCGTCCCCTCCCTATTGGGGAGGGTTAGGGTGGGGTTGTTTTTATAAACTTTTACTAATTTCTTTCACAATTTTATCAGCTGTAATTGGCATTCCGTCATAATTCAAGACACGAATCAATTTCTTAGGATT
>NZ_JBMLRC010000089.1:0-10117 GCF_049241225.1 Emticicia sp. | reverse complement strand
TTGAGGTTGATATTTCGGAGCTATCACCAATCAGAATAAAGCCAGCCCAGCTATATGGGGTTGTGTTTTCGTTACGCTCAATAAATTCAAGCTTGGCTTGCTGAAGAGCCTCATCTTTCGGTAAACCTTCGTTTAAATAGTGATGAAATAATTCGGTGAGTGTATAAGTATCTTTATCTTCAACGCTCCACAGGCTTGTGATAGTAGAGCGAATGCCAGCCATTGAAAAACCACGAGCTAAACTCAAAACCCCTTCTCCTTTGGCTACTTTACCGACCCCCGTCTTACAAGCCGAAAGTACCAATAAGTTAGTTTTGAAATGGTCAGTGAGGTTTAAGTCTGATACCTTTAGAGCAGAATCGGCAAAGTAGATTTTAGGCTCGGTATCATTACTATCCGCAAAGGCATGTGTGTAGAGTTGAACTATTTTGTATTTGCCTGCTTCATTCAAAAAGGCATTGCGTGAAGCTACCTGATTTGTCAAAAGATTGCCAAATGTATAGTTTTTTTCAATGTTTTTCAGTGACTGCTCAGAGCCTTGAAGGGTATTGAGTTTTGAAGAAAAATTAATTGGAGCTGCACCCAAAAAGATTTTGTTCGGCAGAAATCCGTATTTTTCTTGGTTCTTCATCAGAAATTGAACGGAGTAAGTATATGAAATGGCATAATCTTTCAATAAATATTGCGGTGAGTTAGATGATTTTGAAATAGCTTCAAACGGAATAAAAGCACCGTCTTGCGAGATTATCAATCGTCCGTTTGGAAGATTTAAAGGGGCTATCAACGATTGATAGAGACTTGACCCATATCCTAAAAGAGCTGATAATTCGGTTTTTGTGCTAATATTCTTTGAACAATACTCAAGAAATTGTTGGATGTTTTCGGGTTTGAGCGATAGTTTTTTTAAGGTAACATTTTCAGGTGTAACGACAATAGCATAGGTCGTAGAGTCGCCCATGAAATATTCAACCAATGAATTGATTTGGGTTTTCTTTAAATAGCTTTGGATATCATTCAACTGGAAAGTGGTTGTATCATATTTTAGCTGATAATAGGCAGGATTTTTTGTTTCGAGGGTTTTGATGAAACGGTCTTGCTGCTCTTGTAAAGTGTATAGCTGGGTTGTTAAATCAGATTTTTTCTTTTGGTTTTGTTCTTTTTCGATATTTGCATTTAGTTCAGAAATATCCTTTATATACTTTCGCTCTTGTTGTTGGTCATCTTCCGAAAGCGTTTGTTTGGCTCCCAATTCATTAATTTTATCGTTGAGCATTACGGCTCGACTTTTCTCGAAGAAGTAAAATGCTTTTTGATAATCTTTTAGCAAGAAACAAGTTTCGATGGCAGATTCAAAAAGGCGATGGGTTCGTTCTCTCCAGTGAAATTTGCTTAAATTTTCAAAGCCTAAATGCTCAGCACGCATTAAATCAATAAGCAAATCTAATTTTTCAAAAACAGTCAAAGCTTCTTTTAAATATTTTTTCTCTTTTGTTATTTTATACTTTTCTAATAAGTACCAACTACTGTAAGAGCGTAGTAAATCATAGAATGTCCATTTATCACTTATTCTACGTAAAACTTTAAGGTTAATATCATGGATAGATTTTGTCGCATTTGGGAAAGCCTTCAAAGCATCAAATGTGCATGTTTCTGCTTTTTTGAATTCTTTGTTATTAATATAAATAATTGAAGCGTTAGAGTAGAGACGAGAGATTTGAGGGCTTTTTACATGTCTATATTTATTTTTAATTATGTTTATAGATTCATCTAATATACTTGATGCAGTTTTATAGTCTTTACGGTCATAATCAAATAAATTTGCCAAAGCTAAATTTGGAAGTAATATCATTTTAAGAGTATCCGTATTAGAAAATAAATCTCTTGATATCTTATACTGTTTACTTGCTAAAACTGTTTTTTTTTGCAATCCATAAACCTTTCCTATATTATATTCAATATTAGCCAATAGATACTGTTCATTCTTTGATAGATTTTTCTTATAAATTATTTTTTTTGCAGTTCGATAATTGATAATTGCATCTGAATATTTACCTTGAAATTCATTAGAAATCCCCAAAGCATTAAAACAGGTAGCTAAAGTGAAGTTATCAAGATTTGTGTTTTCTAACTCAGAAATTCCTCTTTTGGCAAATATCTCTGTTTGTAAATAGTCTCCTTTATATATACAAATCTCGGCGATTTCTTTATAACAAATGGCCTTAAAAGATTTGTCATCTGTTAAATTAGGAACAACTTTATAATTACGAATAGCATTGTCATATTGGTAATCTATATTAAAAAAGTAACCAAGATTGTAATATGCGTCTGCTAATTTGTTTGAAAATTTATTTTTATATTTTGCCCAATGATATATTTCCGATTGTATGTATTTGATAGCTTTCTTATTATCTTTTTCAATAGAATAATAACTTAGTGCTGCTCTTTTACTGATTTTTGCTTTTGAGGAGTCTGTGAAAGGACAACTTAGAAGTTTTATATATACAGAAGTCTGGTGTTCAGATTTAAGACTATTTATTGTAGAAAATTCATTTTCAAGGAGCTGTTCTGAAACACATTGAGCAAAAGAAAATTGAAAAAAAATATGTGATAGTATAAACAATAGAAGTTTTTTCATAAAAAAAGGGTTGATTACCAAAATTAGTAATTCAACCCTCAATATCAAAAGAATATTCAATTATCATCTTGGCCCTGAAGGACCAGATGTACCTGTGCCATTTCTTGATGATACAGATGCTACAGTTATAACATCAGATGTAGCACTGGCTACTGGTATTGTATCAATATATAAATTAGACAAAGTCACTGATGCCCCTCCGCTATTATTAAATTTAAGTCGGATTTTAACATTTTCATTAGGATTATAGAACCATGCTCTTCGAATTCTTAATTTATGAGTGGCATTAGCTCTCTCGTTCTGACTGTTTTTAACTCTCTTTTTAATA
This sequence comes from Emticicia sp., assembly GCF_049241225.1. Taxonomy (NCBI): domain Bacteria; kingdom Pseudomonadati; phylum Bacteroidota; class Cytophagia; order Cytophagales; family Leadbetterellaceae; genus Emticicia; species Emticicia sp. The sequence continues at coordinate 7,154 of NZ_JBMLRC010000089.1, read as the reverse complement.
AGCCAAGATTCTTTTTGGCCATTAGCAAAAATTAGTTCAATACTTAAGTTTGAATCATTAGGGATTCTTCCAACCAATTTAAATGAAAAATAGAGATTATTATCTCCGTTTGGTGGTAAATTGATATTAAAATGGTCTGATTCTAAAGTGCAGACTTGTGAGGCTACATCGGATACAAGGGTAGTAGTGTCCCAGTTCGTATCATTTAACCAATTGACGGTATTTCCATATACTGTTATCATAATTATACTTAGTTAAATAAGTTATAAGAAAGTTAAAATGAGACAAAACTAGTTTATCACTCCATTAGTCGCAAATTCAAAAAATACACAAACACAATTACTCTAAAATTTTTTCGGCGTCTTTCTTTCCACCTAAATTTCGTTCGATAACTTCTTTCAGTAATGCCTCTGCCTCCGAAACTTTATTTTGTTTGATATAAACCAATGCCTGATAAAACTTCCCTTTATTATTGAGGAGTTCGGTGTTGTTGGCAAGTTTTTCAAAATAACTCAGTGCAGCATCGTATTTTTTCATTTGAAAAGCCGAAAGCCCCAGATACTCAATAGCTTTTGGGGTTTTAGTAATAAGTTTTTCAAAAATTTCTGATGCTTTTTGGTATTGCTGTTTATTATATAACTCGATACCTACTTGCAAACTATCCTGAGTACCATCAAGAGTTTTTTGTAGGGTCATAAGATTTGATGTAATATACTCATCAGCTCTTTGGTTAATAGTAGGGCGAGTAAAATACCACATACTAAGCACCACTGCCAGCATTGCTGCTATACCCATCGAAATACGGCTAAGGTTTATTGACGAGGGTGATTTTACGGGAAGTGTTTTCCATTCAGTATGGCGTTCGATTAAAACTTTTTCACGCTCTATGGCCTTTATATGAGCATAAAGAGCCACCTCTTCGGCAAATTTTGGGTCTGTCGAAAGTTTTTCTTCAAAGGCCAGACGCTCCTCTGCTGATAACTTCTGCTGAAAGTAATCATCAATATTTATTAAATCATCGGTCATTTACTATTCTGTTTACAACTTATTCTTTCACTATTTTTTATACAATTCACGTAGTTTTTCTAAGCACCTCAGTCGGGTAGTTTGGGCTACATTGGCCGAATTATAGCCAAATTCAAGGGCTGATTCTTGGTCTGAGTAGCCTTCGGCCCAACGCCTTAATAAGACCTGACACCGCTCACCGAGGATGGTTAGGAAGTTTCTTAGTTTTTCGTGGTCTTGTTTTCTGATAATTTCTTGTAAAATACCCCGCTGTTGGTCGGGAATTGGTTCTAAGATTTCATCGAGTGAAAGGTTGTATGAGTGTTTAGTCGAATTTTTTCGAATAACATCAACACATTTGTTATAAAAAATTTGATAAATATAAGTTTTTAGTTCCGAACGCCCCTCAAAACGCCCCGAGGCAATATGTTCGATGCCCGTCAGGATGGCATCCGAATAAGCCATTGAGGCATCTTCTTCTTCGATTTTATGCTTGCGAGAAGCATCTTTAATCAGATATGTATATTTATTGTAGAGTGCATTTTCAAATAATCTACGTTGGTTTCCGCCCATACGGATACCTTGAATAAGCTCTTGGTCGGTAGATTTTCGAGTAAAAAACAACATGCAGTTAAACGTAGGCGATGGGTTCGTTTAATCAAAAGAAATTAAAATTATTGACTAAAGCAATGATTTTTGAAAAAAAATAAGAAAAGGTGTTTGTGTTTGGGTATTGGATTCGACTAACCCTTAAAATTTCAAACAACCCCAAACGCCAAAGCCAATGAATACTACCAGTTACATTTCAATCGGTGGCCGCCAAGAAGTAAAACCCGAAGAGGTTTTGATGCTTCAAGCCGAAATAAACTACACACTTGTCTATTTCGTCAATGGTCGCAAAACCATTGTAGCCACGCCTCTCAAAAAACTCGAAGAGCGTTTCACTCCTTTTGAGTTTTATCGTACGCACAAATCTTATTTGGTGAATTTAAAGTGTGTGAAGTGCTTCATTGAGCCAACCAACACACTTCAGATGGCCGATAATCATAATGTTATTGTATCAAGAAGAAAGCGTACTGGGCTGAAGGAATATTTAAAAGACCGTTAAATCGAAAACGCTACCGATAAATCGAATTTGAATAGATGTTTTCGGAATGATTATAAAATTTGAAGCAAGAATTTCTACAACATAAAATTTTAAAATAATGAAAAGATTAATTTTTACTATCCTTTTTTCAAGCCTTTCGGCTTTTGTATTTGGGCAGAGTATTCTTTTGACACCCAATGCTTTTAATAATACTGTATCAGGCCCTAATGTTGATATTCATCTAACAAAATATAGTAGCACAGAGGGAGCCTATATAATAACTCGGAATGCGGGAGGGTCTTCTACTTCGCCAAGTGCAACTGCAAATAATTGCTCTATGCTATTTTTAGGAGCAAGGGGGTATAATGGTACTGGTTTTAATACTTCTAGTAGTGCAGCCATCATAATGAAAAGTAGCCAAGAATGGACTTCTACTGCCTTTGGTACTAAGATTTCTTTTGAAACAACAACAAATAATACTGTAAGTAGAACTGCCAGAATGACAATAGACCATAATGGAAATGTAGGAATTGGAACAACTTCTCCCGATGCAAAATTAGAAGTGGCAGGTACTTATGCAGTATCTGGTAAGACAACTTTTACGGGTACGCAACACAATTATAATTTAGGTGGTAAATCAGTGATACATGTAAATGGCGGTGCTTCTTTACTAACAGGAATTGCGGGGGGGAGCGATGGTATGATTGTACATATTTATGTTGGCATTAACACAGATTTGACCATTGCAGACCAAAGTACATCATCGTTAGCAGCAAATAGAATTGTTACTGGACACAGTGGTGATATGACAATACTTTCAGGTGGTGGTGCAACACTAATTTATGATGGCGATGTTTCTTCATGGAGAGTAATTGGTTGGAAACCATAATTTAGTATTTTTATCTCTTATCCAGAACCAGTCAAAAATTATGAAAACTATAAAAAACACAATTGGCTTTCTCCTCTGTGGTATAGCACTTGGTTGGATGATAGGAATGTCTGTAACACCTATCATACGTGATGTTATTCTATCCCTTTTAGTTGTAGTTACTACAATTATGGGTTTGATTGCTGGTTACAAATCAACTAATCATAAGACACAAGAAGGTATTACAATTGAAACAAATACAGAAGCATCTAAGCAATATTCATTGGTAGATTACTTATCAAAAGTAGATTTACTTCCAATAGGATTCTGTATGATAGGTATGACATTAGGTAGTGCTTTGGGAGTGTATATGCGTACACACCAAAGTTTAGGTATGAGCCCTACCGAAGTTGCTGAAAGGTGGGATTATTCTTATGAAAAGTCATTAAATGGTACATCAAATGCTAAGGACTCTCTAAAAAGCCAAATAATCAAACAGCTTTTTGAGATATCACTGGGCAAAGGCAATATAAATATGATTGAAGGCGAGCCACAAGTTCCTGCACAAATCAATGTTGGTTCGGCAGTGTTGGTTGGTCATAAAGTTTCAGCTTCGTTTTGTGATGAAATTAAATACAAAGAATCTGAAGATTTGGAATCATCAATTTTGAGCGAAATACGCTATGGAAAAGACTCTTGTTTACTAAAACGAGTTGAAAGTTTATTGAAAACAAGTAATGATAAAGAAAATACTCGCCAAATAATCAAATTACTGTTATGTCCAGATTGTCATTAATTCCAATATTATCATTTATGATAGGTAACCTCTATGGGCAAATACAGACTACTTCTCAGTATAATCTTGCCCAAAAATACGTTTGTAAAATTGAGATTGCTAACACTAAAATTGATAAAAATAATAAAACAATCCTTACAGGCTTTTTAGTAAAAGGACAACAAAAGGTTATTACTGCATTGCATGGATTTGCAGGTAAAATTGGGACTAAGGAGGAATTAAGTATCAAAGTTACTTTTTTTGAAAGTAATGGTAACAATCAAGTCTATACGAATGATAAACATGCAATCGTACTAACAGGTACCGAACTGGCTAATGATATGGCTACAATTTCATGCCCATGTTTTCAGAAAGAAGGACTTGAAATAGGTACGCTGAATGATTTAGCTGTTAATAATGAGTACCATATATATGGTTATAAAGGTGATAGGCTTCATGAGAATGCAATTACACTTATGTCTGCGTCATTTGATAAATTACACAAACTTATTCAACTCCCTACCCGAAAAGATTTAGAGACATTGAAGTTTCCGAGTTTAACAACAAATGCCATTGAGATACCAAGTGCCAATATTTTTAGGGGACATTCTGGAAGCCCGATGCTCAACAAAAAAAATAAAGTGGTCGGTATGGTCGATGGGTTTGAATTAGATGGAGTTTATGGTAAAACTATAGCGTGGGCTATGCCAATTACTAAGATTCCTGATAAAGTATATAACCATGAGTCGGCTGAATATACAAGTATTTTAAATGTTTCAAAAGTCAGGAAAAACGCTGTAATGGTTGGATTTGGTGAAGAATTACCTTTGGATTCAATACAAAATTATGAAGTACATTCTGCTATTGATTTCAGACATAGATTGCCATTTATTAGTGTTGGGGGGTACTTATCAAAATTTTATTCGCTGACAAATCAGACCAATAATTTGGAAAACTTAAATAGCTTTGCTGACCTATATATAGATTTCAAAATTAATAAAGCTCTAACCTTGGGGGCATATGCCACCAGCAGTTTTATTCAATATAAATTGACAAAATTGTGGGAAAACGATTTAAAATTTATTCCTACTGAAAATACCTATCGGCATCAAAAACTATTGGATTTGTATGGAATACAAACTACATGGTGGTGGCTTAGAAGGGTAAAGACCGATGCCTTTGTCGGTGCAGGAATTGGTATTGACAATTATCGAGGTTTCTTAGGTGTTCGACAGTATTTAGGTCCAAGACGCATCTTAGCCATAGAAACGAAGGCACTTTTTAGCCAACAAGCCTTTTCTATTCTTACATATATTCCACAATTAGGTACAGCACGAAGAGAAACAAGTAATATCAATTTAAAGAATATACACTTATGTTTTGGATTAAATTTTTCAATTGGAAGAAAATAGTTTTCTTCTTTTTGAGTGCTATCAGCTTGTTAGGTTGCAAAATTGAGCCAACTATTGCTCCAGTCCTTGCTAATCTCAATAGAGGTGTAAATCTTGGTGATGCCGTATTAGTAAGTAATGCACCTCAATTTAATCTTATTGAGGTGTCTTCAATCTATAATGATGAACTCATAAAAAATAAAAATATTCCAAGACCAACTATAATAAGTAATTATAATTTGAAAGATTATGTAAAGGTTTTGCAAGTTGTAAATGAAAAAACATCTTTCAATCTATCCTTTTCATGGAAGGTAACCAATCATAAATATGTAATGGCGGCTATTTTTAAAGACATAATTCAAATCAAGGAAAATAAAATTAGCAATAAAGAAGCCATTGTGTGGTCATGGAATTCTACAGAAAAAGATATAGGACAAGTTAAATATTCAGATGGCAAAATAACTACATTAGATAAAGATGGGCTTTTTGCTTATTCAGATGTAAAAGAGGGCTTAAAAGCAGGTAATTATGTTTGGGCGGTTTGGGCTTGGGACAATAATGGAATAAATATAATCGCATCAAGTAGAGAATTTCCATTCATAGTTAAATAATTTAGTAATAACCCATCGAAAAACTATATTTTGACTGTAATAATGTAAAAGGTTTGTTGTAATCAAAAACTATCATTATATCTAAAAGCAAACAATGTACTATGAACGATGTATTTGATGCCATGGTAACCTGTATTTTCAAAAATATTGTAGCAACTTTTAAAATTTTGCGATTAAATCAAATAAAAAATAGTACTAAAAGCTTGATTTAAAGTTTGTACCTGTGAATTACCAATCAAAAATAAATTCAAACCTTAATCAAATGTGGCGACATAACGCATAAATCAATGAAAAAACTTATTCTTACCTTATCATTATTGGGCTTCTCATCAATCCTTTTTGCTCAGAAGTCTTTTACTATGGCAACATTCAACGGAATTTTGGCCGAATATGGAAAAGACTCTAAAGCTTTTTTTTCCAATCGTTTGTCCAATGATTTCAGATACATTAGTGCTGAAGGTACTTTTAGCAACAGAGATGAAATTGTCGCTCGTGACTCGCAGAAATATTTGAAAACCGAGGTATTAGAACCCGTAATCTTTCAATCGGGCGATTTGGCTGTTATCAGTGGTATACACGCCTACTATGATTCGACTGATGGAACTAAGATTACTGGAAAAGTAGCCTGTACTTATACTTTTCAGCTAAGAGCCAATAAATGGATGTTTATTGCTTCGCATCATACGGCAATTAAGAATGATAAATAGGCTTGGCCTAATACAGATGAAGTTTTCAACTAATTTTAGGCGATTTTAGTTAAAGGCAGTCTTATATTATAATGATAAGCGACTACAAATGCAGCAGTCGGGAATGTCTAAATAAAATCTAAACCAAATTATCAACCATGACACGTCAAACATACATTCTCATCGTCAGTATCTATGGTTTTTTGCTTGGAATAAGTATGCTTTTATTTCCTAAAATGGCACTGGGCTACTTCGCCATGAACCCCGAAGATACTTTTACCGTAGGCTTAATGCAGTTTTTCGGAATTCTGCACATCGGTCATAATTATATGTCTTTTATGCTCCGTAAAACGCACGATACTACCGTAGTCAAAGCCTTTTTATTAGGAGGGGCTTTCATTCTACTTGCATCATTGGGCTTAGGGCTTTATAATGTTTTTGGCAGAAACTTGCCCATGCACAACACCGCTTGGCTCGACTGGAGTTTATGGGGCATTTTAGGGGCTGTAAGCCTTTATTTTTGGAGTAAAGAAAAGTAAAATTGTAAAATTATTTTCTGTTTCCTGAGAGGTTGTATCTATGATTGGAAATCTTTGGAAACAGAAAATGATTTTTCTAAAACTATGGGTGTGATTACCAGACAATCACTTTCTTCACTACTCTTATTGATTAGAATGGTGTCCATTTTCCATCGAAAACCCACGATGAATTAACAGTTTTGCTTTCAATTA
>NZ_JBMLRC010000088.1:1214-3661 GCF_049241225.1 Emticicia sp. | reverse complement strand
TGTTCGAGGTGTTTCAGTAATTCGTCTTGAAAAATCAGGTATTCGAGAGCCGCATCAGGACGACTTACTTTTAAAATATACGATTTCTCGGAAGTGGTGATTTTAAAATTAAAGTCAATTTCTCCCGCCAAAGGGCTTGCACTTCCTTTAATATTGAAAAACTCAAAAGCAATTTGTTCGGCAAGTGAGGTTGATATTTGTAGTTGTTGATAAGTCGATTCGGTCATTGGATAGATTAGAGTTTTAACCGCACAAATTAAATGGTTTAGATTTAAAACTCGAAGATTTTGAGCAAAGAATCAGAAACTTAGCGTAAGCTGACGACCAATCATTTCATCGGCAAATTCGAGGTTCGAGAAAGATACGCCCATCAAACGCACACCCTTGGGCATCGGAAGTAGATTATTGAGCATTTCGTAAGCGATTTTCGCCAAAAAATCTTTTTCAAAAACCGCAATTTGCGTCGTGCGACTGCGAGTAATGCTCTCAAAATCGGCAAATTTTATTTTTAGCGTAATACTTTTACCAAAGGCATTGGCTCGCTGCATTCTTCGCCAAAGTTGTTCGATAATATCATCGAGTTCGAGATAAAGGTCGTCGGGTTCGGTCAAATCTCGGTCGAAGGTGTTCTCTACTCCTACCGATTTTCTGATGCTGTCGGGGTTTACTGCCCGATTATCAACTCCACGAGCAATATCGAAATAATACCGCCCAACTTTTCCGAAATTATTAACCAAAAACTCCACACTTTTCGCTCGTAAATCTTTTCCAGTGAAAATGCCCATTTTGTGCATTTTTTCGGCCGTAACTCTGCCTATTCCATGAAATTTACTGATTTCGAGCGTTTCTACAAAAGCCTCGGCCTGCGAAGGTTTTATCACAAAAAGTCCATCTGGTTTGCGGTAATCGGAGGCGATTTTTGCCAAAAATTTATTGACTGAAACTCCCGCCGAAGCCGTAAGCGTAGTTTTTTCTTTGATTCTGACTTTTATTTCTTGGGCAATTTCGGTGGCGGTCGAGATTCCTTTCAAGTTTTCGGTTACATCCAAATAAGCCTCATCGAGCGAAAGCGGCTCAACCAAAGGCGTGTATTCCAGAAAAATCTCACGAATTTCTCTCGAAACTTGTTTATAAACTTCAAAACGAGGTTTTACGAAAATCAGATTGGGACATTTTTGCTTCGCAATCCGTGAAGACATGGCCGAACGAACGCCAAACTTTCGGGCTTCGTAGCTGGCTGCTGCCACTACTCCACGCTCGCTACTTCCACCAACGGCCACGGGTTTGCCACGTAATTCTACAAAATCACGCTGTTCCACCGACGCAAAAAATGCGTCCATATCAATATGTATGATTTTTCGCTGCAAAGGCTGGCTTCAATTATTTATTTTTCAATACAACTTTTAGAACATAAATTTCATTAATAATAAACAAAGTATCTTTCTAAGGAAGGCTTCGCTCAAAGCGAGTGTCGCCCAGCGAAGTCTTCCTTCCACCATAAAACCAATTTTAAAAATGAAAACGTTCAGCATAAATAAAAGCATTTTTGCTTTCGGAATTATCGCCTTGATTTTATCGGGCTGTGCTTCATCAAAAGATTTCGTTGCCGAAAACTTCGCTACCATCAAAAATACGCATAAAAGAGTAGCCATTCTACCTTTTGGGGTTCAGTTTCAGAATCCACTTGATTATTCAAAACAGAAAAAAGGAAGTCCCGTTCAGCAAGTAAGACGCCCATTTAGCAAGCAAGAGCAAGAAGCAAGCCTTGATGCTCAAAAAGAGTTTTTTATGAATGTTGCGAAGCAAGTAGAAAAAGGTCGATACGAAATTGCGTTCCAAGACTTTACTCGCACCAACAAAGTTTTAGCAGAAAACGGTATTCGCTTAGAAGATGTCAAATTTCAAAATAAAGCTGATTTGGCGAAACTCTTAGATGTTGATGCCGTTATTTTTGGCGAATTAGTCGTTAAAATCAGTCGCCCAACCGACCGCTCGATGTCAATCTCGCCCATAATGATGGAGAATACAAGATTCAACGATGGCGTAGATACTGATGTAAAACTTTTTGATGCCGCCAGTGGCGAAATGGTTTGGTCAACGGCTCTTTCTAATCAACCCAACAACAGAATGGATACGCCACACCAACTTTCTACGAGCTTGCTCAATCAAGTAGCTAAAAATTTACCTTATCGAACTAAGTAGTTGCCAGTTTTCAGTCTTCAGTGGGCAGTCTTCAGTGGGCAGTCCTCAGTTTGCAGTGGGCAGTCTGTCTTCAGTGGGCAGTCTTCAGTACATAGTTGGCAGCCTTCTATTTTCAGTCTTTGTTTTCAAACTATTGGACTGCTACTACTGACTGTGAATTGTGGACTGCTTACTGTGGACTGAAGACTGTGAATTGAAGACTGTGAATTGTGGACTGCTTACTGTGGACTGCTTACTGTGGACTG
>NZ_JBMLRC010000088.1:0-1114 GCF_049241225.1 Emticicia sp. | reverse complement strand
TGTGGACTGCTTACTGTGGACTGCTTACTGTGGACTGAAGACTGCGGACTGTCGACTAAAAATATATTTGTGCGTTTTTGCGTAAAATTTCATAATTTCGCAGCAAAATTAAGACATACAAAATATTAGAATTTTCATAAATAATGGGAAGAGCGTTTGAATTTAGAAAAGCCCGCAAGATGAAACGTTGGGGGCAGATGGCAAAAACTTTTACAAGAATTGGTAAAGATATTGCGATTGCAGTAAAATCAGCAGGGCCAGACCCAAACAGTAACTCTCGTTTGCGTGCGATTATTCAGAATGCCAAGGCAGCCAACATGCCAAAAGCAAACGTTGAAAATGCCATCAAACGTGCTTCTTCAAAAGAACAAGAAGATTATAAAGAAATGGTGTATGAAGGCTACGGCCAACACGGTGTAGCGATTTTGGTGGAGTGTACGACCGATAATACTAACCGCTCCATTGCCAATATCCGTAGTTATTTTACAAAATGTGGTGGTAGCATCGGAACTTCGGGAATGCTCGATTTTATCTTTGACCGTAAATCGGTTTTCAAGATTGCGAATGATGGAAAAACCGACATCGAAGAATTAGAGTTTGAATTGATTGATTTTGGTGCAGAAGAGGTGTTTTTAGATGAAGAAGCCAACCAAATCAATATCTACGGTGAATTTACGGCCTTTGGTGCCTTACAAAAACACCTCGAAGAAAAAGGCTACGAATTACTTCATGCCGATTTCGAGCGAGTTCCGACCGACACCAAAGTGCTTACAGAAGAGCAAGCGGCCGATATTGAGAAACTTATCGAAAAACTCGAAGAAGACGACGACGTACAAAACATCTATCATAACATGGTTGTGGGTGAATAGTACATTGCATAAAAATCTATCAAATAGCCTCTTTTACGGAGGCTATTTTTTTATAATTCCATGAAAAACGCTCTATTTCTACTCTTTCTGATAAACTTTACGGCTTTTTCGCAGCAACCTTCGCCCGATTCTCTCCGAAAAGATATTGAGCGAAGCCTATATTATTTAGCTCAAAACCAAACCACTCAAACCATCGAAGGCCAACAGTATGCAGGCGAATGGATAGCCTACATGCAAATGAAAGG
>NZ_JBMLRC010000087.1:9791-16056 GCF_049241225.1 Emticicia sp. | reverse complement strand
AACAAATTAATCAATAACCAACTCAAATAGCTTTGATTTGTTTCAAAATCGTTTTGGTGATTGTTTTTCGGCATTGACCAAAATTTGGATTCGGTTCTGAACGTTTTTTTGAAATTCGAGTGGCAAAGAAATAAGTATTTTCTCGACTTTCCACATATCCAACCCACCAACCCGAATCAATACCACCATCACGAGTCCAACCAGTTTTGGCTCTGATTGTGTATTCGTTGGTTTTCTCTGCAAGCATTACTTTTTTCAAAATCTCGTAATTTCGCTTAGAAAAAGGCAGTTTTTCTTCATAAACAGCCTTCAAAAACGCAACTTGATTTTGCGGAGAAATTCCAAAACGTCCAAAATTCCAAAAATCAGCACCTTTCTCCGATAAATCTACATTACCATAACGACAGGCTTTCAGATACTTTGTATAATTTTTTCGACCTATTTTCTTCGCCAATTCGATAAACGCCCAGCCAGCCGATACTTCAAATGCTTCCCGCACGGTCATATCTTTATAAATCTCTGGGCGATAGCCATAAAGCGTCGTATCGGTCTTTCCTACCCACTTCACAACCTCGTTTTCGTCTCTGATTACTTTTGTTTCTAAGGCAATCAATAAATTTATGATTTTGAAGGTCGAAGCGGGCAAACTTAGTTTTTGAGCATCGATAGAGTCTGAATAAATCCACTTCTTATTTTTATAATCATAGATTGTTGTACTGCCTTTAATGCCACATTCTCGAAAGGCTCGCTGCAAATCAGTTTGCCCCGAAACACTAAACGAAACGCGAAAAAAGCCAATCAATAAAGCCAAGTAGTGGAGTTTCATTTTAAACAATTATTTTTTATGCCAAAATTTCACCCGTAGGAACGTCCAAATTGGACATTCCTGCAAAGTTCATCAATCAAAACTAACATTTTATCAGTAAATAATATTGCTTTTGCTAGCACAAAGTCACAAATCAACGATTCACTTTTCTTTTTTGGTCATTTTTCAATACTTTTGAGCAAAAATCAGCTTAAAGTGAAAAAATCAAACGAAAGCATCATCAATATTCCTGTGGTTCCGCCCAAAACAGCAAGTCGTGAGGAACGTAAAGAATTTTTGCAGGAGTCGGCCAATAAATATCTGGAGGCCATCGAAACGCAAATCGGAGATTTGAAGAAAGTGGGGAAGAATGCTTTGGTTATCGGAGGGGTAGTTCTAACGGCCTACGCTCTCACAGAATTACTTTTACCTTCGGCTAAACAAAAAATTTCGCTTGACCCTAAGCCAATCGTACGGGAAGACGAAGACAACGACGAAGATTCTTTCGTATGGGCTGCTCTGAAAGGTGTTGCAACGTCGGTTTTGCTGACTATTGCAAAAAATAAACTTTTGGAAATTATAGAAAACCTTACCACCGACGCCACCGAAAATGTCGAGACAGATTCTTGATAAAATACTAACTAACAAGCAATTACAAAAAAAATCTTTGGCTGTTTTACTCGACCCCGATAAAGTTGAGTTAAATTCTTTCGAGACTTTTTTATATGCTTGTACCGAAAACCGAGTAGATTATTTCTTGGTTGGCGGTAGCTTGATTACAAAAAACATCATGGGCGAAATGATTGCCGTCATTCGCCAGAAAACCAATATTCCTGTCATTATTTTTCCAGGAAATAGCCTACACATTGAGCCAACGGCCGACGCAATTCTTTTACTGTCATTGATTTCTGGACGAAATCCCGATTATCTGATTGGTCAGCACGTTATTGCAGCACCCTTACTCAAACAAAGCGGGTTAGAGATTTTATCAACGGGTTATATGCTCATTGATAGCGGTCGACAAACTACGGTTTCTTATATCAGTAATACTACTCCGATTCCGCACGACAAAGCCGATATTGCGGTTTGTACAGCAATAGCAGGCGAAATGCTTGGTCACAAACTGATATATTTGGACGGCGGAAGCGGAGCGATGTATCCTGTTTCGCCAAAAATGATTGAGAAAGTAAGCAAAAACGTGAGCTTACCGCTAATTGTTGGAGGAGGAATAAATTCGCCCGAAAAAGCTACCGCCGCTCTCGAAGCAGGGGCAGATATTATTGTGATTGGCAATGCTTTCGAGAAAAACCCCGCTTTACTTTCCGAAATTGCCGAAGCCGTTCAAACCTTTAATTTATCAATTGCTTGAAACTCCATCAAATTTTTCTTGGCTTAGGTTCTAATTTAGGAAATCGAGAAGAAAACCTCTCGACTGCACAAAAGTTGATTGAAGAAAAAGTTGGTAAAATTCGCTCGAAATCAAGTATTTATGAAACCGCTGCGTGGGGAATTACCGAACAAAATGCTTTTTTGAACCAAGTTATTGAAGTTGAAACCAGTTTTTCACCAAGTGCAGTGCTTCATTTAGTACTGAACATTGAAAAAGACATGGGGCGAATTCGTGAAATCAGGTGGGGCGAACGCAGCATTGATATTGATATTTTATATTACAACAACGAGATAATTTCCACCGAAACCCTTGTAGTTCCACACCCATTTATTCAAGAACGAAAATTTGTTTTGGTGCCACTTTGCGAAATCGCTCCAGCGTTTATTCACCCGAAGTTGAATCAGACAAATCTTGAATTACTCGAAAAATGTCGAGATTCGGGCGAGATAAAACAATATTGTCTGTGAGGACACAGACAATGGCACAGGTGACTAAATATCAATTAAGTAAATATCTGTGGACTTATGGACTATTGACCATGGGGACTACTTAATTCATAATTGCGGGTACTTTCTGAACTACAAAAATCATTCGGTCAGATTCTGCTACGTCGAAAAGTTGTAGGTCATAACTTCCGTAGATTTCTTTGCAAGTCAACTCTGCTCTCCGGAAATAATACCTAAAATCTTCGCAAGTCAAAATCTTGACTCTTTCTTCAAAATGGTAATGTTCGTTTTCGTAATCGAAATCAATATTTTTTACAATGAAACCGTATTCGATTTTCTTTGTAATGACGAATTTTATGCCATCAACTTCTTTTTCGTAGTATTTTGTTAAATTTTTTACGGCTTTCGCACTATTCATATAATCAAGCACAAGTGTTCCGCCCGATTTTAAATTTTCGGCAACCGCTTTTATGGCTCGAAAATTGTCGTAGTTTTCTTCAAAATATCCAAAACTTGTAAATAAATTTAGCACAAAATCGAAAGAGTCTGGGCGAAAAGTCTCACGCATATCATGCACAAAAAAGTGCAAATTCTGGCTGGCTGATTGATTGGCTGCTTCGATATTATTTCGAGATAAATCAATCCCAGTTACATCGTAGCCCTTTGAATTTAGGTAAATAGCGTGACGGCCTTTTCCGCAGGCAAGGTCGAGAAAAGTATTGTTTGGTGCAAAACCAAGCTTTTTTTCGAGATTATCAATGAGCATTTGAGCTTCTTCGTAGCTTCGGCTTTTATAAAGTTGATGATAAAAAGAAGTATCAAACCATTCTGCAAACCACTCTTTCATTATCTTTATATCAATTTAGTACATTCGGAGTTGAGAGAAAATAAGCCCGAATTCAATTTTTTTTCAAATTTTCCGTTGTAAATAGAGTGCAAAATTACCATCATTATTATCGAAAATGAAACTTTACCACAAAATATACCAATTTGCTTCAATTTCATCTTTTGTTCTGCTATCATTTTCAATGGCCGATGCCCAAACAAGTGATGCCGTACCAAAAGCAAAGCGTAAAGGAGATAAAGGTTATAAAAAAGAAACGATTAAAGAAAAACTTGACAGACTTCCCGTTGGTGTAACCACACCAAAGGCTTCAGCATCCTTGCCCGGAGGAAACAATATTTCGAGTGTTGATGATGCTAAAAAGTTTGCGACCGAAACTTTACCTGATTTAGGTTTAAAGCTCAAAAAGACCATAAAAGATGTAAAAAAGGAAATTAAAGGCTTGAAAAAAGAATTTAATGGCCGAGATTACGAAGGAATTAAAGTTGAAAAACAATTAATCAGACAGGGAACAGGAAATAATCTGACCTTTTTAGAGTTTTATACGCTCAAAGAATTTACGCAACCAAATCCGTATAATAGGCACTTATTCTGGTACGACCGCAAAGCCAACAGAATCGTGGAAGGTATCGGTCGTGACAGAGCCACGAATGATTTAATGCACGGGCCATATAAAAAATATTTGGGCGATTTGGTGGTTGAAGAAGGCTGGTATTATCTCGGAGCAAAAGATGGGCGTTGGGAATTATACGATAAAAATTACAATTTGCTGAATAAGGAATACTACGAACGAGGTTTCTACCAAGATTCTGAAATAAGTTACTACGACGAAAGCAAAACAAAAATCAAAGAAGTAAAACCAAAACTCTACGGAAAAGTAACAGGCGAATACCTAACATTTAATGAAAGTGGAACATTGGCCGAGCAAGGCATGATGGACGATAGCGTAAAAGTTGGTCGTTGGATTGAATATTACCCAACGGGTAATCGCCGAAAGAAAGAAACTCAGTACGGGAAAGATTGCTACGATTCTCAGTTTGAATCATACATCGTTTATGAATACGACGAGAAGGGAAAAATCACTTTTGAATCTCCAAAAATTAAGAAGAACTAAGTTTTAGTCAACCGACAACGGTCAACTGTCAACAGAAATTTCTTTAATTTCAGAAAACAGTTGTGTCAAAATTAGTTTTTTTTATTTTTTTCTTTAATTTTGTTAAATAGATGGTTGAAAATAAGCGACAATCTTACTTTTTGTAAAACGGCAATAATGAATGCTTTACATTACTGTTGACTTGTCGACTATTGACCGTGGACTACTTAGCATATAGCTACAACTATTTAATGACAAAACTTACGCCTGACGACTTAATTTATGGCTATATAAATGGTATTTTCCCGATGGCAGATTCGGACGGGACGCTTTATTGGTATTCGCCCGACCCTCGTGCTATCATTCCAATTGATACCTACAAACCACCAAAATCGCTTCGTCCTGTACTCAACAAAAACTATTTTGAGATTCGCTTTAATCATAATTTTGAGGGGGTCATGCGTGGCTGTGCCGTTGCTCGAAGTGATTCGGACGATACTTGGATTTCGGAAGAAATCATTGATGCTTATACTGGCCTAAATGGCATGGGGCTGGCTCATAGTGTAGAGGCTTATTTAGATAACAAACTCGTTGGAGGGCTTTATGGCGTTTCTATTGGAGCGGCATTTTTTGGTGAATCAATGTTTTACACCCAACCCAATGCCTCGAAAGTGGCTTTTCATTATTTGATTCAAACGCTTCGCCAACAAGGATTCGAATTACTTGATACTCAATTCATTAACGATAATGTAAGGCGTTTTGGTGCTATCGAAATTCCAAAATTTCAGTACCTCAACTTGCTCCGACAAGCCACTGCAAAAAAAGCCCGCTTTACTGAACTCGAAATCGAACATTTGTTTAATAGATAACAATTATTCAAATCTACAGTCCGCAGGACTTTCATATTGGTAGCATAAAATCAAAAAAGTATAATTAGAATGCCGTAGGTATTCAACTAAACCGCCTATTTGTTGAATACCTACGGCATTCTGATAGTTGACCCAATGATTGTTTCTACCAATATGAAAGTCCTACGGACTAAAACCAGTTATTACTCCTCAATAATTTAATTGGAAAAATATCTAATAAAACATAAAAAAGCCTCAGCATTTATTGAAAATACTGAGGCTTTTCTCTTTTTATGAAGAAATCAAGGCTTTTTATAATTGCTGATTCCTTCGTCCAGAAACTTCAAAAATTCTTCTTTTGAAGTATAGCCAATTGGCTGTTTCACAATCAATTTTCCGTTAGAATCTTCGATAACGTAGTACGGTTGGGCATTGTTGTTATATTTTACAATTTCCAAATCCATATTCTTATCCCCTACTGTTACTTTCAATTCATCATCGTATTTCGATGTATATTGTTTTTCTTTTGGAAGTTCTTTTTTATCATCAACGTACAGAGATGCTATCACGAAATCGTTTTTGAGTTTCTCTAACACTTCGGGTTTTGGCCAAACATTTTCTTCCATTTTACGGCAATTTGCACAAGCATAGCCCGTAAAATCTATAAAAAGTGGTTTACCAACTTCTTTCGAGTAGGCAAGGGCATCGTCATAATCATAGAATCCTTTCAATTCGTGCGGTAAATCTCTGAGTTTAGAGCCATCAGCAACCGTTGTAGCGATTGTTTTTGGAGGCAAAAGCCCCGACAACAAACTTAGTTCTTTTCCGTGCGAAACTCC